>CAZSIG010000106.1:2762-4307 GCA_964606195.1 uncultured Anaerolineales bacterium | reverse complement strand
TTTTTGTTCAATGTAACGCGAAATATAGGAGGTGGTTTATGGAAGGGTTATTTTGTTTAACGGGACCTATTGGGATGCTGCTTTTCTTTCTCGTGGTGCTGCTTTTCTCCGGCATCAAACTGCTCTACGAATACGAGCGAGGGGTGATCTTCACGCTGGGAAAATATAGTGGAATGCGCGATCCCGGTTTGACCTTCGTCATCCCCATAGTTCAAAATATGCGCCGCGTCGATATGCGCATCAAGACCGCCGAGATCCCGCGCCAAGAGGTGATGACTAAAGACAACATTCCGGTGCTAACCAACGCGGTCGTCTATTTCAAAGTAGTCAGTCCCGCCGACGCGATCATCAAGATCGAGGACTACGCCTTCGCGGTGCGGCAGTACACCCAAGCCGCGCTGCGCGATGTGCTCGGCAATGCGGAACTTGATTTCGTGCTGACCGAGCGCGAGCAGATTGCGGAGACGATCAAGAACATCGTGGACCCCGAAACGGTCGGTTGGGGTGTCGATCTCGAGGCGATCAAGATTCAGGAACTCGAACTGCCCGCGGAGATGAAACGGGCGATGGCGAAGCAGGCGGAATCGGAGCGCGAACGCCGCGCCATGATTATCGCGTCACAAGGTGAACTCGCCGCATCGGAGAACCTGATGCGCGCGGCGGATAATCTATCCAAGCACACCGGCGCGCTGCACCTGCGCACCTTGCAGACGATTCGCGACATTGCCGCCGATCCATCGGAGAAATTGGTCATTTTGCTACCGAGCACGATGGAATCATTAGCGTCAACTATACTCAATAAGAATGAGTAGCGCGTCACGCAAAGGTGAATCTCATGTTAAAAACACAAACGCGGTATCTACAACTCGCTTTTAACAACGACTTGCGAACCGTCAGGCGCATTCTGCCGAAAATCGCGCCCAGCGACCGTATTCTCATCGAAGCCGGAACCCCCTTCATCAAACGAGAAGGATTGCGCGGTATTCGAGAGATACGAAGAATCTGGAAGGGACACATCGTCGCGGATCTTAAAACTACTGACGGCGCGGTGGGCGAGGTAACGATGGCACAAGCCGCCGGCGCCACCGCCGCGACGGTCATGGGAAGTTGCCCCTCCGAGACGCTCAGTCTCTTCGTTCAGCATTGCAAACTTTGGGGTATGGATTCCATGATTGACATGCTGGGAGTCGCTGATCCACTGCGTGTGGTTCGCCACCTCAAGACTCCCCCCGGCGTTGTGGTACTACATCGCGGGCGCGACGAGGAGAACACGCGCGGAAAGATGATCGAGTATCGCCACGTGAAGCGCGTCAAGAGCAAATACAACGTGCTCATCTCTGCGGCGGGCGGAGTCGATTTGCACGAGGCACGCAGCGCGATCTTCAACGGCGCGAGTATCGTGGTGGTCAACATCGTCCAGCCGAATTCCGATTGGACCGGCATCGGCACGGACGAGGATGTAGCCGAAATCGCGCAGCAGTTCTTGGAGACTATTGAATGACTTGGAGTTTGAGTAAACTGCTGGAAACCCATTTTCTGTGCTGA
>CAZSIG010000106.1:0-2662 GCA_964606195.1 uncultured Anaerolineales bacterium | reverse complement strand
CAGACGAAGCGGTCAACAGAATGCAAATAGCGCGTGTTGACAGGATCGGCGCGGATTTCCCCAACGAGTTGCCCGTTACTTGCGAAGTGGCGGGCAATTCTGACTTCAGAAGCTGCAACTAGCTACCTGACACTTTTGAAGAATGGAACGCGGATTATCTCTTTAATTGCTTCGCCCTATAAAATTCAAATCAGCGAAATCTGCGTTATCCGCGTTCTATTCGGTGTTTCAACAACTTTGTATGGCAAACTGTCGGGTAGCTAGAAGCTGTAGAAACATAGTTTTTGATCGCGTATGGGCATTATTGAGCTCTAAAATACTTGGTGCCCTTAGTGGTTAATTCATCTTCGCAAAAAGTTTGTGTTCGCGGTTATTTGTGGTATAATTGAGCCACTTTTGTAACGCGCTTAATTTTTACCGATTTTTATTTACTACTCGGAGTGAAAACAACTATTGGTTGACAGAATCCAAAAGCTGGCACAGTTGATGTATACGCGACGCGAGCTAGGCGAGATACCTTACGTACTACTACTAGGCTCCGGCGTATCTCTTATTCCCGAAGTACGCTGCGCCTTCGCGGGAACCGAGGATTGGCACACCTTTTGGAAAAAGATGCAAAACGCGACACCTAAAGAACGCGGGGCGCGACTTGGAGATGCGATAGCCGAGCAAAACCTGCAATCCGGCTACTTCACCCTAGCTCAGATAATCACGAAGGGGTACTTCAGACTCATTCTAACCCTTAATTTGGATGACGGGATAGACAAGACGGTACAATGTTTGCCCTCCGAGCAAACCGAGTTTTTGGTTCACAAGACGTACAACCGAAAGTGGCTCACGAAAGCATTGGAGCGCGACAAACCGCGCTTTCAAATAATCAAGCTACACGGAGACCTCGAGATCAAGAAACTGCCCCTGACCGCGCGGGGTGAGTTCGAGATGCCCAAAGATTTAGTTCGAGCGCTTACTAGGCATCTGGACGAAAACCTGATAATCGTCGGCGACATTCAGCACGATCGCGACATACAACAGTGCGTGACCCCCACCGCGAACGAACTATGGTGGGTTAATCCGCACCGCCCCGCACCGAACAGCTTTGTCGAGCGGATCAAACAGAAACGCGGCGCGGGGGAGATCGTCACCGGCTCTTCGGCGAAGTTCAACGAGTTTTTCTCGCAACTGCACCGCGCCATAACTGAGGCTGAAAGAGCCGAACGAATAGATTACGAAATAATATCTACAGCACGCCCCGGACAACCGCTGCCCGAGGGGCTGATTGCGGAGGGGGGCGCGGCTAATACTTCCGCAGGACCGGCGCCATGGGAGGAATTTTTTGAGGAAACATCCGCCACACCATCGGAAATGCCGAAGGAGCAAGATGAATGGGACACCTCATTCGATGACGCGCCGAAAAGAGCGTTAGCAGATGACTCCGCCGCGCCAGTTAGAGCTGGAGCATCAGCGCCCAACCGCGCAGTCGCCTCATTGCCCAACAGGGCTTTGTTAGCCCTCGGCGGTTTGGTGATAATCATCGTTATAGTTATCGTTGCCTTAACACAGTGTAGTTAGATCACTATAGTCCTACTCCGAAAATAGGCGCAATGGGGATTGCGCCCTGTACAATACGTCAGGGCGGTATCCCCATACCGCCGCTACCGCGGCACGGCGATTTTCGTTATTGGTGGAGAGCTATGCTCATGGCAACTACTCCAGTTAAACCACAAAGGAGATTTTTTATGACCATAAAGATAGTGGCAGATAGTACCTGCGATCTGCCGAAAGATATCGTCGCGGAGCACGGCATCACCATCGTACCCCTGTACATCAACGCCAATGACCGAAGCTACCTCGACGGCGTGGAGATGACGCGACAGGAATTTTACCAGCGATTGCCCGACTTCGATCCGCTGCCGCGTACCGCCGCGCCCAATCCGGAGATGTTTCGCCAGACATACGAGCGGTTGGCAGACGAGGGCGCGGCGGAGATTTTATCCATTCATATCTCTATCAGCTTAAGCAGCACGGTAGATGAGGCGCGCAAGGCAGCGAAAAAAATCACCGCGATACCGGTGACGGTGCTCGACTCCCAGCAGTTGAGCCTGGGCACCGGCTTTCTGGTGGTCGCCGCCGCCAAAGCCGCCGCTGCCGGGCGGTCTCTCGCGGAGATCGTAGAGTTGGTAAAAGAGATGACCACGCGCACGCACGTCTTCGCCGCGCTCGACACCGTCGAATTTCTGCGGCGCAGCGGGCGCATAAGCAATTTCGCCTCTGGTATCGCGAACCTACTCAGCATCAAACCGCTGCTCAAGATGAACAACGGCGAACCGACCAGCGAACGAGTGCGTACCAACAAACGCGCCATCGCGCGACTTATCAAACTGGTCAGCGATCTCGCGCCGCTGGAGGAACTGGCGCTGGTGCACACTAACGCCGTCGATAGAGCGGAGGAACTGCGCCAAAGAGCCGCGCACCTGTTTCCCGTCGATAAAATACCGTTATCGGTAGATGTAACGCCGGTTCTAGGCGCGCACCTGGGGCCGGGCACGGTGGGACTAGCCTGTGTCGCCGCGCGCGGGGAATAAAGAGAAAACGTGACGCGTAAAGAATTAGGGCTTACGCAAGTTCAGGCTAATTTTACCGCTGAGGGCGCGGAGAACGCTGA
>CAZSIG010000105.1:0-9612 GCA_964606195.1 uncultured Anaerolineales bacterium | reverse complement strand
CTACTGCGTCAATTAGTGTAATTAGTGGCAGATCTTTCCTTGTGAACATCCAAAATCCCGAAGGCTCTATAAAATCTCTGGCGCGTACTGCTCTACCATATCGTGCGTAATCGCGTTGGCTTCAGCTATACGTTTGTAAAGACGCCCGCTATCGCGCAGGGTGCGTTCTTGGGTTTTCTGGTCGAGTTGATATAGCCCAAAACGCAGGTCCCAACCTTGCGCCCATTCGAAGTTATCGACCAATGACCAATGATAGAATCCCTTGATCGGTAGTCCTTCGCGTATGGCGCGGTGCACCTCTGCTAGATGAGTAATTATGAAGCGCGGTCGCTGATCATCATCGGCATCCGGAAGCCCGGTCTCTGTGACGTAGAGCGGTTTATTCAATGTGGCAGCCATTTTAAGCGCGCGATATAATCCCTCGGGATAAATTTCTCCGTAGTTTTCATCGCGTCCCCGATCGCTCATCTCCGCATTGGGAGTGAAGAAGCGTCTCGTGAAAAACTCCGTGGGCTTGCTCAAATCGAACGCCACGCGGTCGCGCGTATAGTAGTTTACCCCGATGAAATCGGTGCTGTCGATCAACGCGCCGTGTGCGGTCAGCCCCAAACTCAAAGGAAAGCGGAGTATGCCATCTCGCACCGCGTCGAGCATGATGTCGTTAAACGCATAGTTATGTAATTTCTCCAGAAGACGGTCGAGCGGAGAGACGGGATTTGCCGCGTCGAAGAATCTGATATTCTTGACCAATCCCACACGCGTGTCTCCATTCAGGCTGTGAATCGCGCGATAAGCCGCCGCGTGCCCGCGCAGCATATTCCCGATCACGTTGAACATTCTGGCTATATTTTTCACGCCGGGGGGGAAGACACCTTGCAGATATGATAACACCGCGTAGACGCCCGGTTCGTTAATTGTGCACCAGAGGGGCACCAGATCGCCGAGTTCTTCGACGACGCGGTGCGTATAACGCGCGAAGTATTTGACGGTGGCGCGGTTCTCCCAGCCGCCTTTATTTTCCAGCCATAGTGGATTGGTGAAATGGTGCAGCGTGACCATCGGTTGCAGCCCGCGCTGGTGCAACGCCATCAGCATCTCGCGATAGCGCGCCAGCGCGGTATCGGAGAATTCGCCCTCCAACGGCTCGATGCGGCTCCACTCTAATGAGAGCCGTAAGGTATTTTGTCCCAACTCCGCGGCGCGGTCGAAATCCTCCTCCGCCATGCCCGCCCACCACTTGCAGGCGCGCCCGCTTTTATCTCCATGCCAGATGGTACGCGCCATCTGTTCCCACTGCCACCATTGATTGTTGACATTGCCGCCTTCTACTTGATGTGAAGATGTGGCTGTGCCCCAGAGAAACCCTTCTGGAAATCTTAGGTCTTGCATTATATTTTTCCTTTCTATAAACTCTGTGTTCTTCGCGTCTCCGTGGTAAAATTTCGTAATAGGTAATTCTTCAGCGCGCCGCGAATATGATTTTTAATGAACGTTTATGATCATTTATGATAGGAAAAAAGAGAATCTTCTCTCCTCCGCTCCGCGTCCTCAGTGCTCTCTGCGGTTAATCAATATACGTCTTGCGTACATCTTGTCACAAAAGAAACAACAGCGAAACCGGATAGATTATCAGGATATAACTAGCGATATTCGCGATTATCGCGGCGCGCCATACTTCTCGCGAGTTTTCGCGGCGTATCAACGCCAACGCCGCGCCCTCGATGATTATCGAAAGCACCAGCGCGATCAACACGCTCCAGATGCTTTCGATTAGTACGTTGATGATAACGCCGAAGATAGAAGACGCGATATTGATGATGAACGCATGTAACAGCGCGCGCCAAAATCCAGCCCATTTGAGCAACCGCAACGCGATAGTTTCTACGAGCACAATCGCGGCAAATACGCTGATGCCCAGCGCGAGACTTATGAGAATTATTGGTAATACGGGTATATCGTACAGAATATGTGATAACATGTTTGTGTTTCTCCTACTCCGAAAATAGGCGCAATGGGGATTGCGCCCTCTAGGATGCGCGACTCCAGGACGATAGCCCCATACCGTTTATACTTCAATTGTATCAAATACGACGCGGAAAAGCAAAAATCAGTGAAAATTCGTGAGATTAGTGGCGAAAAACTACCGCGTCCACGCGGTTTGACGCGATTTGAAAAAAGGGTTATCATTCTCGATGTATACAAATGAGAGGTGCGAGTATGATCAAGAACATTATCGGATTTTTCAATCGCAAAGGTGGAGTTGGCAAAACCACGAGCGCGTTAAATTTTGCCTATGGGTTGACGCAGTATGACAAAAACGTACTGTTGATCGACTGCGATTCGCAGGGAAATATCGCGACATCGCTAGGCGTCAAGCACTCCCTAACGCTCTATCACCCGCTCGTGGTACCAGATGCTATATCTATACAGGAGTGTATCATTGAGGCGCGTGATAGGTTGCACGTCGTCTCCAGCGATATTCGGCTGGCGCAAGCAGAGCAAGTCTTATCCGCAGTGCGCAACTACGACGCGTTGATCCATTTATTGGCGGATTTGGAGGGGTATGACATGATCGTGCTCGATAGTCCGCCCGCGCTCGATTTTTTATTCTACAACGCGGTCTGTGCTGCCAATGAGGCTATCTTGCCGATTAAAACCGACTATTTGAGCGTCAATGGGGCGCGTGAGATGCTCTCGGTAATCGAACAGGTCGCGGAGGAGCACCACGAGATCGCGGTGGCGGGGTTGCTACCAACATTTTATGATGAGCGGCGCGTTCTGGACCGTGAGATGTTGGAGATTATGAACTTGCATTATCCGGGGTTGGTTTTAGACCCGATTCACCAAAATACAGATCTGGCAAAAGCCCCCGCGTTCCACCAGACAATTTTCGAGTATAACTCTAAGAGCGTCGGCGCGAACGATTATGACCAATTGGCGCGAAGATGGGCATAATTTATGAGTTGAGCAGATCTGATTTTTTTGCCACTAATTTCACGAATTACTCTAATTTTTGCCTATTCGTGTTAATCAGTGCAATTAGGGGCGGATTTTTGTTTGTAACTCCGCGAAATCTTAGAGAGCTGTCAGTTGAGGAGGCGTAAGATGAGCAAGACTAAACGCGGTATGTTCGATCCGTTAGCGGCGGTAGGGGGCGATACCCCTTTGGCGGTGCCCAAGCCGCCCGCGAAGGTGCGAAAGAAGAAGTACAAATCGCAGTTAGAAACCGCGATCGTCACCGCGCGCGTCCCCAAAGAACACGCCGCTCAACTGCGCGCCATCGCCGAAGCGCGCGACCAGAGCTTGAACCGCCTGCTCTGCGAGATATTCGAGGGCTTCTTGGAGCAAAACGAGGACGGTTAGGATATGAGCTTAGTTTGAAATAAGTCAACCACCAAGAGCACTAAGCAATCTAATGAGTATTTATGAGCGCGTATGATAACTAATGAAAATCAACTTGGTGTTTCTTCGTGCTCTTCGTGGTTGAAAAAATTTCCAAAAATATCTATTACGTATGACTTACGCAAATTCACAATAATTTACCGCCGAGGGCGCGGAGAACGCCGAGGCTTCTCAAAGGAATAATTTTGCAACCGGCATACGTGGTCATACGTTATTATTTAAAGTCGTATTTTTCAGATGGTACAAATTACAGCCAAAACTCTGCGCTCTCCGCGTGCTCGACGGTGAAAATATGCCGAAGTTACGTAAGTCCTATTACGTTTCACGTTTTACGAAGTTATCTTCTATCCCCCCTCCCCCAATTCCTCCAACTTTCGCGCCTGATCCTCCGCGGTTAACGCCTCGATGAATTCGTCGATTTCCCCACTTAGAATAGCATCCAAGCGATGACTGCTATAGTGAATGCGGTGGTCAGTGACGCGGCTTTGGGGAAAGTTATACGTGCGAATCTTCTCGCTGCGATCTCCCGTGCCCACTTGAGAACGCCGCGCCGCGTCCAATTCGTTGCGTTGTTTCTCCTCCTCTATCGCCAGCATTCGCGCCCGAAGAATCGCCAGCGCGCGAATCTTGTTCTGCAACTGCGAACGTTGGCTCTCACACGAGACGACCAACCCAGTGGGAATGTGTGTGATGCGTATCGCGGTCTCATTTTTCTGCATGTGCTGCCCACCCGGTCCCGAAGAACAGTACGAGTCAATCTTCAACTCGTTGGGATTTATCTCAACCTCGACCTCATCTGCTTCAGGTAAGACTGCCACCGTCGCGGTGGAGGTGTGAATTCGCCCGCTCGATTCTGTATCAGGGACGCGCTGGACGCGATGCACGCCACTTTCGTATTTCAGTTTAGAATACACTCCCTTACCGCGCACCTCGAAGATCACCTGTTTGAAGCCCCCGATGCCCGTGTCGTTAAAGTCGAGCATCTCGGTTTTCCAGCCTTGATTTTCGGCGTAGCGCGTGTAAATGCGATACAGATCCGCGGCGAACAGCCCTGCTTCATCACCACCTGCCCCCGCGCGAATCTCGATAATCACGTCCCGTTGATCGCGCGGGTCTTTCGGCAGCAGCATCAGCCGCATTTGTTCTATTAACTTCTCCTGTTGTTCGCGCAGTGTGGCGATCTCTTCTTCCGCCAATTCGCGCATCTCCTCATCTTCGCTTTGTTCGTATATCTCCTCCGCGCCGATTAGCTCCTCGCCTAACTGCTTATACTTGCGATATTTCTGAACGAGATTCTCCAAATCTGATTGTTCCTGCGCGTATTCGCGCATCTTGTCCGGATCGGTCGCTATCTCCGGATCACTCATCAGCCTGTTCAATTCCTCATATCGTTCTTCTACTAAAGCCAATTTTTCTAGCATACTTTTTCCTCCCACATTCAAGTCTTAACTGAAAGTAATACCATAATTTAACCACTAAGGGCACCAAATCTTTTTATTCGAGCTTATACGCGGTCAAAAACGAGCATTCATAATCTAGTCCTATCTTTGTGTTCTTCGTGTTCTTTGTGGTTAAATTATCCTCATATTAACTATCTCTTACTATTTAGCCGTAACTCACCAAGACGCGCAAAGACACGAAGGACAAAAAATACCGCGCGTATAGTGTCCTTCGTGCCTTTTTCGATTCGCTATAGATTAAAGAGGTCGCGCGCGTTCTGCGTAGTCACTCGCGCCACTTCCTCTAATGTTGTCTCCTTTATCTCCGCGATCTTCTCCGCTACCAAGCGGACATAAGCCGGTTCATTGCGCTTGCCGCGATGCGGCTCTGGAGTTAGATAGGGACAATCGGTTTCGATTAGCAGTCTATTCAGCGGAGCGCGTCGTACTATGTTGTTCAAACGCCGCGCTTTCTTATACGTCACCGGACCATCTATCCCGATGTAAAACCCGGCATCGATCACCGCCTGCGTCATCTCCCAATCCCCCGCGAAGCAATGCAACACTCCCAGCGGGCGATACTCCACGCGCCTCGCCCACCGCGTCAGAATCTCCGTCGTCTCTTTATGGGCATCGCGGTCGTGGATAACTACCGGAAGCTGTAGCTCCTCCGCGACGCGTAGTTGCTGCGCGAACGCCATTCGCTGCTGCGGGCGTGGTGATAGATCGCGGTAAAAATCCAAGCCGATTTCGCCAATCGCCACCACGCGCGAGCTTTTCGCGAGCTGATACATTTCTGCTAACACCGCGTCGTCCACGCTTTTGGCGCTGTGTGGGTGTACCCCCACCGTCGCATAGACGAACGGAGATTCCTCCGCCAACGCAACGCTGGCGCGGCTCGATGCAATGTCCGCGCCGATGTTGACGATTTGCGCTATGTCTGCCGCGCGGGCGCGTTCGAGCACTTTTCCCCGATCCTTATTGAATCTGCGATCATCTACATGAGCATGAGTGTCAATCAATTCCATAGCCGTTAGATTGTACCACATATACGACAATTTGGCTATTTGCGCGACGCGATCCTGAAGGACGAATCACGCTTTGCCCCTCTACGCTTTTTGCAGTAAAATTACAGTGCCGCGTTGGACACAGATTTAGTGGTTAAATGGTAATCTAGGGAAGACTTCCGAAGTTTTCCGAAACTTCGGAAGTCTGCACGCTGTAGCGCTTTCTTATTGTCGCGCAGTGGGTATTATATGTCACCCTGAGCACAGCGAAGGGTCTCGTTTTCCCGTTAATTTTATGCTCCCTAATCCTAAAGTAATAATTATCGCGTAAACGAGATGCTTCGCGTAGTTTATCCCCGCGCACGGGGGCTCAGCATGACATCTGGAGCAGGAGCTTACTAGCGGTTTTGACCGCGCGGTTTGTACTTTGAGAAAGCCCTAGTGCTCTTGGTGCTCTTAGTGGTAAAAAGCATCAGTGCTAATCAGTGTCCCTTCTATAGCCACGCGGCTCAAATGTAAAATCGATAAAGGAGATAGACTACTTATGGACGAACAAGAGAAAACAGTCATTATGCAGTTGCTTGATACGCAGCCGCTGATTAAAACCTTCAGCGAGACCGCGCGCCAGGAGATGCTGGAGCAAGGGCGAATTCGCCACTACGCGCCCAGCGAGACGATAATCGCTCATGATCAAGCGGCTACTTTTTTAGGCGTGCTGCTCGAAGGTGAAGCGACAGAATGGGAGACCGACCAGTTGGGCGAAAGACGCGTCGTCAGGCAGTTGATGATTGGCGACCTCTTCGGCGAAATATCGGTCTTCACCGGCGAACCCGCGCGCTCGGAAGTGACCGCGAATCGCCCCAGTCGTGCCCTCCTAATTCCGCAAGAGACCTTTAGCAAATTATTGGCGACCAATCCTCGCGCCCTGACGCTCTTGAGCAAATACCTCGCGACCTGGACGATGGCGCGCGAGAAGGATCGCCAGCTTCAAAGCCAATTGGCAGATAAGATACAAGCGGTGGAGCGCGAATACGGGCTACAGTTGCGTACAGGTGACAAGGCGTTGAAGATACTCGTGCTCATTGCCAAACGTAATACCATCGAATACACGCTGTTCGACACCGGCAATGAAACTCGCACCGCGCGCGGCGCGGTGCAAAACATCGACGAGGGGGAGACACAACTAGAGATTAGAACCGCGCAACAGAGAAAGACTATAACGTTGGGACGTAGTATGGACCATCGCGCCGCCTTCGAGGCGATTGTCGCGGAACTGAGCGACATCAAAGATGAGAACGTCTGCTCCTGGACGGAGATAGACGCGGTGGGGCATTCGGTGGCGCATGGCGGTGAGGAATATCTCGAACCGGTGCTGATAGATGACGTGGTGATTGACAATGTGCGTCAATATGCGCGGCTGGCGCCACTGCACAATCCGCACGCGGCGCAGGTGATGGAGATAGCGCGAGAATGTTTGCCGAACGTCCAGCATATCGCGGTTTTCTCAAACTCCTTTCATCATTCACTGCCGCCCAGTGCCTATCTCTACGCGTTACCGTATGAGCTTTATAGGCAGGAGCGCGTTCGGAGATATGGATTTCATGGTCCGTCGCATCGATTCTGCATGTACCGCGCCGCGGCGCATTTGAAACGCCCGGCTTCTACATTAAAGATGATAACTTGTCATCTGGGCGAGGGCGCGTCGGTCTGCGCGATAGATCATGGCAAGTCGATAGATATCTCCTCGGGGTTCACGCCGCTCGAAGGTCTGCCGATGATGACGCGTTGTGGCGACATCGACCCCGCGATTATCTTCTACCTGATGCGTGAGAAGGGGATGGCGGTGGATGAGGTGGAGCATCTGCTGAACGAGGAGAGCGGACTGAAGGGCATTTCGATGCTTTCTGGTGATATAGAAGAGATTCGCGACGCGGCGAACTCTGGCAATCAGCAGGCATTTTTGGCGGTAGAGATTCTCGCGCAGCGCATTAAGAAGTATATCGGAGCATATTTCGCGCTGCTCGGCGGCATCGATGTGCTGGTCTTCACCGGGCAAATTACGGAGCGCAGCGCGGGTATTCGCGGGCTGGCGATTCAGGGATTATCCCCGTTGGGCATCGTCCTCGACGAAGTGCGCAACCAGTCCGCGGAGCTGCTGCCCGGCGCGGTGATGGAAATTTCCACGCTCGATTCGCCGGTCAAAGTGTTGGTCATCTCCTCTGACGGCGCGCGCGTTATTGCCCAAGAGGTGATCGGCGCGCTGGGGTATCAGGAGTTCAAGAAGGTTAAGGGACAACCGCGCCCCATTCCGATTGAGATTTTGGAGCCTCATGTGCAGTTGAGCGCGGCGGACGCGGCGACGTTGTTCGGTGAGGATTACCGTTTCGCCAAAGATAAAGATTTGCGGCAGCATAGCGAGTTCATCTGCCGCGAAAACCTGAAGTTAGTCGGACCGCGCCGCCCATTGGACGGCGTGCCAGTGATGCAACCCTTCACGGAGCAGACCGAGGTCGTGGTCACGCGGACGCAGCAGTTTCAATTGGGCGTCACCGCGCCGGTGCGCTTGCCCGGGGATCTAGCCGAATCCGCCGCCGTGAAAATCGAGGGACCTGTGGGTAATATCGAATTAGAGCGCGGCGTGATATGTGCGCGGCGGCATATCAAGATGGCTCCCGATGATGCCATCGGTTTCGGCGTGAAAGATCAGGACTTAGTAAGAGTGCGCGTCATCGGCGAGAGGCGCGAGGTCGTTTTCGGCGATGTGCTGGTGTTGGTGGAGCCGCGCTGTGAGCTGACGATGTATCTGGATATGGACGAGGCGAACGCGGCGGAAGTATACAGCGGAATGGTGGGCTATTTGCAGGGCGTGGAGTCCGGCGAGCCGAAAGGAGAAGGCGCGGCGCAAGAGGGGTGGGAGACAGAGGATGAGGCGGTTTGGCGATAGTGTCGCCCGCGCTGAGTACTCACATGAATAACGAAATTGCGAGCAACAAAAAGTTCTCTTTATCCCCGCGCCACATCATCTATCTCTTGATCCTGTTCGCCTTCGCCCTGCGGCTTTATCGGCTCGACTATCTCAGCCTGCGCGGTGACGAAGCGTTCAGCGTCGTCTTCTCGCGGCAGACGCCCGCTCAGGTCATCGATCACCTGCTGCACACCGTAGAGCCGCATCCCCCGCTGTACAATTTCGTTCTGCACTACTGGATGCGCGGCGCGGGCGACAGCGAGTTCTCCATTCGTTACTTATCGCTCTTTTTCAGCGTGCTGACCGCGCCGCTGCTGTGGCAGTTCGGGCGCCGACTGCTCGGACGAAAGACCGCGTATCTGGGGCTGTTTCTCCTGACCATCAACCCCTTCGACATTTTCTACGCCCAAGAGGCGCGCATGTACACCCTATTTACATTTTTGGGGCTAACGACCGCGTACTTGGCATTTCAAGTCACAAAACGGCGATCAGCCGCGCCTTTGTCGATTGCCTCATTCGCCATCACCTATGCCCTAATCGGCGCGGCGGCAGTCTACACTCACTACTACGCCCTTTTTCTGATTCTCTTCGAAAATCTTTTCGTCTGGGGCAGCCGCAAATCGCAAATCGCAAATCGCAAATTGGCAAACGCACATCAGCCGATTCGGCGATTTGCCGATTTGCCCATTGTACAGTGGTTTATCGCCCAAGTACTCACCCTCGCGCTAATCACGCCCTGGCTTCTTCTCATCTTCAGCACGCTGACCGACTATCGCGGTATCGGCAGCTCCCCCGCCTT
>CAZSIG010000104.1:0-9651 GCA_964606195.1 uncultured Anaerolineales bacterium | reverse complement strand
GTAGCGGAACACCGAATCCGCCGGTAGTGTCGCTCGTCGCTAAGAGTTGCCTGAGCCTGAACGTGCTGGCGATTTGGGTTATACAAATCACGCATATTAAGCCTCCAACTACAACGCGGCTGATGACATTTAGCTGAGTTGTTCTCTTTTTAAGGCGAAAATTCCAGATGGGGCGTAGCGCGACCGCGACGAAGATAAATTGCGCGGGATAAACCATATTAAGGTAAGTGCGGAGAAGTGGGGAGGCGCGGTAGGTCATTATTGCCACGGGAACGAAGTACCAAATTAGTAAAACCGCGTATTTTTCGTATCCAGAACCACGGTTGATGATACGATAAACCGCGTAGATGCAACCACCCAGCACCAGCCCGCCGATGAGGTAGTACAGCACTTTTAGCGCGACCGCGTATTTACCAAATAATGGCGCGGAGACGCCCAAGAGTGATTCGAGGTTAAAGCCCGAAGCGTTCCAGAGACTGAAACGCCAAGCGAGCGAGTCTAGCCTGAAGGCTTCATCCCATACTCCAGAAGCTATCTCTCCGGGGGTATTTAATATTTTGCCCAGTACTACGATGAGATATGGCGCGGAGATGAGCAGAAATAAACTTGCGCTGATGAAGATATAGCGCCATTGCCACAAATGGCGCTTAAAGGACTGACTATCTATAGCTGGTTTTGAATCATCAGCAGCGATAAACCGCGCGGGGAAACAGAGGAATATTACTAATACTACTATGCCATACAAAAATGTGAGGAGGTAAGTTTGGGTGACCAGCGCGAGGATAATGCCTAACCATATCACCGCGCGGTGGCGTTTTTCTACCACTATCACAAATAAAGTGTATAGTAAGATCACAGTCAATAAAGGCAAAATGTGAGTGCCAATTTTGCGAGCATCCGAGATTGCCCAAGGACTGGTGGCGAAAAGCACCGCGCTAACTAGCGCGGTGAACTTATCGAAAAAGCGACGTCCGAGCAAATACGTCAACCCGACGGATACTGTGTGTAGCGAAGCTATGAAAACAACGATCATGGCAGGATTGCGTGAGAATAGCATAGGGATGGCGTGGAGGTAGATCATAAGCGGGGGATTAGGTAGCCCGCGCGAACTGGAGATACCTACAATGGGGATTTGGCGGTGGATGATTAAATCGGCGGAGTATTGGCATAACCGCGCCTCATCGTATTTGAACTCAGCTATACCGGGGTTAGGCAGCCGTAATAACGCCGCGAGGATGATGATAACGAGAAAGATGAGCGGTGATGATAAACGTTTTGGTGAGGTGGAGTTCATAGCATTCAGCATTATGAAATCAATTATAATCTATTTGGATTTCATTAGCAAACAGTTGCGCGGAGTTGATAAGCAGTTTTGCTTTGCGGGCATCTGTGTGGTATAATGTGTACGAATTTTGGGTAATACGCGCGCAACTGAGTTTGTGAAAATAATCTCTTTCTATTATAATGCCCGCGTATTGATTTGGAGGTGATATGGTTCCGATTACGTCGTTGGATGATAATAAACATCGGCGTTCATGGTCAAGAGTTCTATTCAACATTCTGTTCGCGATTTTCCTCTCAGGTGGTTTTTATTTTGGCTATATCTTTTACACTACGGTACATGATTTCTTCGCTTATGCACAGTTCGCTTCACTGCCTAATTTGGACATGACAATGTCCATTCATCAGGCAGTGAATCCCCCTAAAGCTCCACAAATTTCTGAACCTCAGATTTATACGGATACAACAGAAGTTGCTGACGCGGCAACGGATAATCCACCCGCGAAGCGGATCAACATTCTGCTTTTGGGTATAGATCAGCGCGTCGGTGAACATGGCCCCTGGCGCACAGATACGATGATGGTAGTCACGATTGATCCTAATACGGAAAGTGTGGGATTGCTGTCTATACCGCGAGATCTGTGGGTGATTATCCCTGGATACGGAGAGAGTCGCATCAATACCGCGCACTTTAAAGGGGATCAGTACAGCTATCCGGGAGGCGGACCAGCATTGGCGATGAAAACGATACAGCATAACTTTGGTATCCCACTAGATTATTACGTCCGCGTGAACTTCGATGGATTTATGGAGATCATTGACCGAGTTGACGGCGTAACCGTAGAGATCACACAGGAAATTTATGACGAGCATTACCCCGATCCTACGGAAGATGATCCCGGACGCTTCAAAACCATTCATATTCCTGCCGGAATCCAGCATATGGATAGCGAGACCGCGTTGCAATACGTACGTTCACGTCACGGGAGTGATGACTTCAATCGAATGGAACGGCAGCAAAAACTACTGTTAGCAGTGCGCGATCAGGTTCTATCCAGCAACTTATTGGCGCGTATTCCAGAGATTCCTAAATTGATGGAGACGCTGGATGGTTCGATTAGAACTGATATGCCCCCCGATGTGGCAATTTCCCTCGCGTTCATGGGCGCGAAGTTTGATCCAAGTAATATCGAAACGCGTAGTTTCGATCGGAGCATGGCGAAGCCGGTTAGAACGGAACAAGGTTGGGAAGTACTACAGCCGCAGCCTGAGCAGATTCGTCAGGTAGTTTATGAGCTGTTCGGCGAACCTGCTGTTATGCAGTTTATGCCGGCACATAATAATAGTTATAGCTCTACGCTAACAAATGATTACATTGGTGATCAATAATCTCGCGGGGGTTTAGGTTAGAGTGCGAAATTCATTAAATAGATAAATTAACAGAACTTACGTAACTTAAGAGCACTTATTCATCATTCGCGGAACAGACATTTCATTCCCTTGTAGCTTTTCATTCAAAGACGCGATACTTATGCTTGCTACGTAGGTTCTGTTTAGTTTGTACAAAACAAGGAGATTTCTATGGAAACAAAAAACCACACACCGGAGTATACTTACATGGAAGAAGAGATTGATTTGAGAGAATATGTTTATGTGTTATTACGCTATTGGAAGTGGATAGCGGGTGTGACACTAATTACCACAATAGTAGCAGTGTTCATCAGCTTGTTATTACCCAAGAAATATACTGCCACAGCCAGTGTAGTAATAACTACGCCGCGCTATAGAGTAAACTTCGACCCAAATTTTGAAACGATTGATGTCAAACAGAACTATGGAGCATATTTGGAATTGGCAAAGTCTGATACAGTTATTGCAGATTTAGTTGCCCGATTAGGAGATGAATTGCCACATGAGCAGCAGAATATTTTTAGCGTGCGCGGTATGCTAGATGCACAAACAGGAGATGATCGTAGTTTCATCAAGCTTAGCGCAACGAGCGATACTCCCGATGAAGCTGCCTCATTCGCAAATGTATGGGCAGAGGTTCTTATTCAGTACGCCAATGCGCTATACAGCCAGGATGAACAAAACCTGGTATTTTTTCAGAAAGAGTTACAGAAAGCAGATCAAGAGTTAAGTCTAGCTGAAAAGGATTTGCTTGATTTCCAAAGGCGTAATCGAATCAATGTCTTACAAAATCAAATATCATCCAAAGACGCGGCGATTTCCGAATACTTGAGAGTGATAGAAAATGGACGAATGAGTACACTTAATGAGCCTATTAAGATGGAGGTCCAATTATTTTCAGCGTATTTAGAAATGCGCAAAAATTTACCTCTTTTAATCCAAGATGCACACACTTTACGTAATCGGTTGCAATTACAAGATAACGCGGAAGATGATTTTCCATTAGCGAGTACCTTGACCGCGTTACTTACAGAATTGGACAGTATAAGCTCGAAAGGAACCGGCAGTGGGTTCCAGTTACAGGTGCCCGTTTCTGAAATCTCAGTAGTAACTCAAGACCGCGAGACACTTCTAACTTATCTTGATGACCTAATCACCTCTTTAGAGAGTAAGAATACAGAAGTGAACCAAGCCATAAATGAGATTTCCCAGCAGTTGTTAATATTGGGGGAAGATGAATTACCTCCAGGGCTGGAATTATCCGAAGATGATTATGTACCACGTTCCGTCCAGCAGACTGTCCAAGAAGTTCAAATACTACAAGAGGCATTACAACAACAACAAATGGAATTAGATCGACTGCAATTCCAACATGAACTAGCACAAGAAACCTACAAGACCGTAGCACGCAAAGTTGAGGAGAGTAAACTAACGGCGTCGGGACAAGAAGAAGAAGCCCGTTTAGCCAGTTTGGCGGCTGCTCCCAAAAATCCCTCCGCGCCGCAGAAGAAAATGATCGTCGCGGCGGCGGGTGCGCTAAGTTTATTCACTAGTATCTTTGGGGCTTTCCTATGGGAATGGTGGCGTAACGCGGAGATAGAGGTAGTGACATAACCAACAATATCTTGTTCTGAGAACGGTGAAGTGACGCGGTAGTCATCGTTCTGTTTGAGCATCTAAATCGTAAATAGGTAGTGGTTAAGTTTTTGACTGATGAAGTTTGCACGGGGTTATTTGGCAGATAGGTAGTCAATCATGTTGCTTATTTTTGAGCGCAAATGACCTCCAATGACAAATGCAATTGAGCTAACTACCCCAAAAAACTGGCTGTCCAATATCCCCTCAGTCAATGTTTACCACTACCCATATTTTTCCTACCGTCGCGATGCTTCCAGGATAGTCAACCCTACGAGATGATTGCCGCGATAATCCAAAATGATGCCATCATCGCGCATTTCACTATGGGTAGAATGCGGCTGCTCCTCGAAGTGCAGGTACAGTACATCGGCTTCCACATCGTAATCGAGCCAGATATGTGTTTTGGGAAATTTGACCAGATATGGGGTTGCTTGGAGCAGATAGTTAATATTGCTTTCCTTCAAAACCTCTACGGCCATATTTTCATTCTCCTGTTATACTTCGAAGAAACAAATGCAGTGATGACAAAACCATCGGTGTGGCTTACCTCGCGGTATATCACATGCAGATATTTTCTGCGAGCAACAGCCAAGATGGCAACCATTGTCCCAGCGTAACCGCGCAAAATGCAAGTAGGGTGTTCAATAGCTTGCAGTATCTTTTCATAGTATTCTTCCATGTATGGCTTGTTCCCCACGACGTGTTCCCATCTCTCTACCATAAGGCGAATGGGCACACCGTTGACTGAGTAAGCTATATCTACTCATTACCCTCCGTAAATTTGGGAATAATCACATTGTAACCAGAGATGGTGATTTTTGCAAATACAAATCAGTGTGCTCATTATTCTCAGTGTTTCAGTGATACCCCCCCCCGCACACACCCAGACACGAGGGGGGCTTATTATCAATCTACAAATCGGAAAATGGGCAAATCGCCAAGAGGGTAACGTTTAGCCTCCTCTACTCATTACTCGTTACTCTTTACTCATACGCCAGCACCTCGCGCACGGTCAACTTCGACGCGCCGCGCGCCGGTAAGAAACTCGCTAGCGCGGTGAGTACCACCACGATAACCAACCACAGAATAATCCCCTCAGTTGAAAAGATGAAACTGAGCGGCGCTTGCACGAACGCGATCCCGACCGCGTCGCTCAGGGATTTACTCAATGGATATGCGACCAGCGCGGCGATGAACCAACTGATGACGCCGATGAACACCCCCTCGACCACCACCACCTGCAACACCGCGCCGTCCGACGCGCCGATGGCGCGGAGCACGCCGATCTCGCGCGTCCGCTCCAACACGTTGATGCTCATCGTCCCCATCAAGCCCAAGCCGCCGACCACCGCGAGCAGCACCGCCATGATGACCATGAACACCACCATGATATTCGCGCCGGTCTGCGCCCGCGCCTGCGCCTCGGCGACCGATTCGGTGGAACTGACGCGCAAACCGCGCCGCTCGAAGTAGCCCTCCAGTGCGCCGCCGATTTCAGTCTGAAAACCGGCGGTGTGCAAGCGAGTGGCGACGCGCACGCTGCGCGCCTGCCCTACTTCGCGCACCACTTGCGAGAAGTAGAGATAGTTCGTGTACGCGGTCGGCGGTGCAAATACCCCTTTGATCACCCCGACGACCGTCCACGGTTCCTCGCGTCCCTCAACATCCAGAATAATCTCGTCACCCACGCGCACATCTCGCTCCTTACGAACTAGCTCGGTGTTGACTACCAACGCGTTTTCGTCCTCTGGCAACAGCCACCGCCCCTCGACCAGCACCGGGGCGATCATCTGCGTCTCAGCGGGGGGCGCGATGAGGAAGATGTTCTCGCTGCTGGTGCCGTTGGGGCGTTCGCGCCGCGTCACCGTCGAACCCCAGCTCTCCGCCGCCGTCACGCCCGGCACTTCCAGAGCCAAGCGCTCGATCTCCGCGACGCGGTACGATCGCTCGAAGTTCACCTCCACGTCGTAGCGCTCGAAGGTGAACGCCTCGTTGAAGGTGAAAATCAGCGAGGCGCGCAGGCTGATGACCGCCATGAACGTGCCCCCCGCCAAAATCAGGGTGATGAGCGTCAGCGCGAGACGACCTTTGCGGCGAAAGGTGTTGCGCAGCGCGAGCAATATCGGGCGCGGCAAACCGCGCACTCGTTCGATTACGCGGTCGATGAATCGCCCTATACCGCCGCCACCTGTTCTGCCCAAACCGTAATCGGTGATCGCCTCGCGGACGGTGATGCCGGTGCCGGAGATGATCGGATAAAGCGCAGCGAGGAACGGCGCGACCAACCCGATGGCGATTTCAAGCGCGAACACCCACAACGGAATTTTGAAATTCACGATGTCGAAATTGATGAACCCCGCCATGAATTCGGTGAAGAACCGCGCCCCCACTATGCCCAGTGGGACACCCACAACCAGCGCGAGTAGCCCGTACATGAAGCCCAAAGTCAGATACATGATCAGGATTTGGTCACGGCGCGCCCCAATCGCTTTCATCACGCCGATTTGGCGGACTTGTTGCATCAGCAGCGCAGAGATAGTGTTGATGACCAGAAAGCCGCTCAAGAAGAGTGCGAGGACACCGAGCACGCCGAGCAGCAGCAGCATCGGGGTGATGAACCGCGCCGCGGGGTGTTCGCCGGGCACAGGAATCTGTGTGGTGAAGACGGTACGCCCGCTCTTGCGAATCTTATCCTCGACCTCCGCCGCGATGTTTCTGATGTATTCTTCGTCGAGTGCGTTCTCCGCGACGACGAAATCGAGCTGATCGAAATCCGCCGCCTCGCCGAGCCACTCCAGCGTCTCGAACTTGATGTAGGCGTAGCCCCTGCCGCTGAACGTCGCCTGCGGGCGCGTGATGTCGTGGACGATACCGGTGAGTTGCAGTTGGCGCAGTTCACCACCGGGGGTTTCAATCGTCACCGCGTCACCCACGCGCGCCTCGACCAATTCGAGGGAGGCGCGTTCGACGAGCATCTCGCGTTCGGCGGGGGCACGAGCGCCGCGCTCCGAATAGAATTTATTGATTTCAACCTCGTTAAAATCCTTGATGGCGATGAGTTGAATATCGTTCCACTCACTATCGCCGACTTTGACGCGAACACTGACGATGCGGCGTCCCTCCGCCCATTCCACGCCCGGTATATCCCTGATCGCGCGTACTAGGTCATCATCGAAAGCTTCGGTGAGGAGCGTCGCGCTGGCGGGGTTCGCGCCGAAATATTGTTCGTTCAGGTCGCGAAACAGAATCGAATATGACGCAGTGACCATGCCGACGGAGAAGATGCCGACCGCGACGGAGAGCACGACAAGGATGGTCCGCGTTTTGTTCGTCCACAAATCTCGAAGAATTTTTTTCCACCGTGGTGCAATCATAGAATACCTCCGAAAATAAGTAATGATAAAGAAGCAAGTGATAGTTAAAGTGATAACAATTCAACCACAAAGGACGCAAAGAACACTAAGGCTATTATTGCCGCGAATGATAGCATTTGACCGCGTATGAGCATTATTAAACAAAAAACACAGAAAAAAGGTCTGTGAAAGCACCATGCCCTCACAGACCTTCACTCTCTCTTGCCCTCAATAGTAGCTTCTTTTGGTTCTACGCGGATTTGTGGGGTAGGGCAGGTTTCCATACCTGCCGTTATGGGTGATAATGATCTAAAACGGCGGCTAAGAAAGCCGCCCTACGGAGGCATTACACACCGCGTGGTAGCACGGCTTATCATAATCTACCCCACGAATCTGAGTTGACCCCTTTATTTTACAGGTGCTATTTTATAGTATGAAATCGTGCTCTTAGAACGGGATTTCGTCCTCGGCTAAATCCGGCGGCGGCTCTCCATAGGTTACCGCGTCACCTACATCGCTACCACTCCCACCGCGTCCCAAGAATCTCACATTCAACGCAGTCACTTCAAAAGACGCGCCCGGAGTTCCATCTCTACGTTCCCAAATACGCGGACTACCGGTGTCAGGGTCAGGGCGTAACCGTCCTTCAATCAATACCGCGCGGCCTTTTTCCAAATATTGGTTACAAACCTCGCCTTGTTTACCCCATACGGACACTCTGAACCATATAGTTTCCTCTCGTTGTTCTCCATCGTTACCAGTCCATCTACGATTAGTTGCTACGGAAAAGTTAGTTACGGGCTGCCCGGCGGGCGTGTATCTTAATTCCGGATCTTGTCCTAAATTTCCCACAATGATGATTTTATGATACATGTTTTTTACCTCCCGGTACGTCATTTAGTTCATTTGTTTCAATCATAGTGCAATTATATTACCATAAAATTAACTAAGAGTCAAACCGCGCGCGATAAATAGCATAGGACTTACGTAACTTCGGTGTATTTTTTACCGCCGAGCACGCGGAGAACGCAGAGTGTGCTGGATAGGTTTTTAGCGCGCCGCGAATATGACTTGTAATAACCACTTATAACCGTAAATGACAGGCACCAAAAATATTTCCCGATACTCTCCGCGTCCTCTGCGCTCTCTGCGGTAAAATTGCCTCAAACTACGCAAGTCCTATAAGTGTGCCAGACGTTCTGAGCTTGCTCATTTATGGGGGGCATGATATAATTCCGCGCACCTCATGTGAATCGCTGGGGAAAGGAGTTGATTTACCGCGTGAAACGAAGAGAATGGAGCCTAGTCATCGCGTTGTTACTCATCAATTATGTTGTGTTCAATACGTTCTTCAATCTGGCTTATCAAAGCCGCCAGCCGAAGCCGACGCCCTCGCGCACTCCGTATCCGACTTTCACGCCCAATTGGGACGCGACGGCAACACGCGTCGCGGAACTACCCCCTACAGCTACACCTAAACCAGTCACGCCCACGTCGCCATCAACTCCCGTGCCATCATCCACCGCCACAACTTTCGCCCCGACTGCCAGCGCGACCGCGACGCGGCGCGCGACGAGAATCAAGGCTACTGCCACCGCCAGCAAAAGCCGGACAATCACGCACACGTTGCAATCGGGGGAGACGTTGTATCAGGTCGCGGTGCAATATCGCGTTAACGTGGCAGACTTGCTAAAGGCGAACGACTTGAAAACTCCCAACGATGTCAACACGGGTACGGTACTGACGGTGCCGTTGGCGGTGCGAACCAATGCAACTGCCACTCGCTCACCCACGCGGCGCGCTCGCCCCACATCCACCGCGGCGGTCAAAACGCACACGGTGCAAAGCGGAGAAACGTTATCACTAATCGCGAAGGAGTACGGTATCACCACTACCGCGATTATAGAGGCAAATGATCTGGAAAACCCGAACGTGTTGTCAGTGGGACAAGTGTTGACGATACCGGTGA
>CAZSIG010000103.1:0-9705 GCA_964606195.1 uncultured Anaerolineales bacterium | reverse complement strand
ACGCGGTCATAAGAGCACAAATTGCTTAATTCGCTGACTTTTTCATCTCTTTTCTTAATTTCGCTCTAAGCCCCCGTCTCGGGGGCGGCGGCGGCAAAAGCCGCGTCCTATGCCCTAAAGCCCCCGGGGACGGGGGCGGAGAGCCAGGTAGGGCGCAATTAAGTCGCTTTCATAGAGTGTACATAATACTTAGACACTCAGGGTCATACGCGGTCATAAGAGCACAAATTGCTTAATTCGCTGACTTTTTCATCTCTTTTCTAGCACTACAACGAGATTTCGTAACCATAGCACTTTAGAAATGTCATTCTGAGGAGCGCAGCGCCGAAGAATCTCGGTTCAGGAAGTAATAGTCCGCCGGAAAATGAGATTCTTCGCTCCCGCTGGTCGCTCAGAATGACATCCCAGCGCGAAGTCTCGTTGTAGCACTAATGCACTCCAAGAGCGCGGCGCGGGGATTGAAGAACAGTTATTGACAAAGCAATAGTCTTGCTCCTTTGACCACCGCGCTATCTCTAGTCAATAACTGGTCAAATGGGCAAGACTATATAAGTTTGACCACCGCAAGACAAACAGTCATTACATCTATGCTGGTTTCTCTTCCGGTTTCTCAGGCGATTCTGCCTCTTCTCCGTCTACGTTACGCTTAAATTCACGAATACCGCGCCCTAAAGCGCCACCCACTTCTGGCAATCTACCTACTCCAAAGATGATAATGATGATTACCAGAATTATTACCAATTCCATAGGTCCTAAATTGGGCATTTATACCTCCTCCTAGTCATAACGCGTGTGCTGTTGTAAATAACTTTTCCAACAGCTTCGCGTTGGCTCGTTTCCTGCCTAATTGTAGCACAATTCCGCGTTTATTGCAATGTTCGTTTAGCTGATAGCTATCAGCCGACAGCTATCAGCTAATCTCTCCCCTGCACTTCCCATTCCTGGGCGATAGTGCGGTGTAACGGAATCTTGGTCAGATAGCTTTTACGCCATTCATCTTCACCGATTTTATTGGCTTTTTCCATCAACGCCTTGTATGCCTTCTGCAAGTATAACTTAGCGTCCGCATCGCGCATGTTAGCTTGCAAAACGCGATAGTGATAGAAGTAAACCGTTTCATTATCGCTTATTGTACCTTGCTGTTCCTTCAGCAATTCCCCCGCTTGGGCAGTATCAGCCATTGCCGTTGACGAATTGCCTCGTAAATAGCGAATCATACCCCGATTAGCTAGTGCCAGAACGTTCAACTCAACATCGGTGAAATTCTGTGCCTGTTCCACCGCGCGCTCTCCCCATATTAGCGCGGTCTCATATTTTTGCTGCTCTCGCTTGAGAATCGAGAGCCTGTAAGCTGCCCACGCGCGCGGTTTGGGGGCTTGTAATTGATCAGCTAAATCGTAAGCTTGCTTTAACCAAGTCTGTGCCTCAGTGTATTGGCGCAATTGAAGCAGCGCGGTACCCACATTGACCAGAATGTCCGCTTCTTCTTGAGATGATTCTATCTCGCGAACGATACGCCAAGCGCGTTGGTAATGGGTGAGTGCTTCGCGGTGTTGGCCCATTTTCAGATACAAAGTACCCAGCATATTCAAAGCTGTTGACACTCCTCCCTGGTCGCCCAGATCGCGACTTAGTTTTAGCGTAGACTGCGTTATGTGGAGAGCGTCGTAATATCTACCCATTTCGCCATAGCAACGTCCCAGATTAGTCAATACGAATACTTGTTGCCACTTGTTGCCCGCGGCGCGGACGGTGTCCAAAGCCTGTTCCATACTCTGCAATGCTTGTGAATAGTTCCCTAGTTTACGGTGCACATCCGCTAGGCTGATCCAACTACGTACCTCTTGTTCGCGATCTCCTAATTCCTGTGCGGTACTTAGAGCAGTTTTGAAAAAGGACAACGCTTCTTGGTATTTGCCCTGAAACCAGTGCATATATCCCAGATTTCGAAAGGATTTTAACTGCCGTACCGCATCTTCGTGTGCCTCAATAACTGCCGTCTCAGCCGCGGCTTGTGCTTGGGAATATTCACCCACTAGACTGTGAAAACGAGATAATCGGTTGTAAAAATCGGCGCGGTCGCTGGCTGAGGGCACTTTTGCGACCAGTACTTGCAACTGCTCAAGATCGCGTCTCTGATTTGTGCGCTGTCCAATTAGATCATGCAATCTTTCCATAGTCATCAAGATGTCATAACGCTGATCCACATCATCCGTCAACACAAGGGCTTGCTCGTAATATCCAAGCGCTTCATGGTGAGCATAAATCTTCTGTGCTTTATCACCCGCTTGTAACAAATATTTGAACGCTAACGGTTCACCTCCGGCGCGGTAGCTGTGATAAGCCAACTGCTCTATCTCAACGCTATCGTCGTCTCTACTTTGCAACGCTTTTACAATAGATTGGTGGACTTCACACCGCGTTGTAGTAGATAGACCATTGTATAAGTATTCTCGAAAGCTATTATGGCGAAATACCAATTCGTGGTCGATGGATACCTCTTTAATAATCTGATATACCAGAGCTTCGTCCAAGCTACTTAATATATCGTTTTCAGCCATTCCGCTGGCGCGCACTAGCAGATCCAAAGTCGCCGCTTTACCGATTCCCGCTAACATACTCAGCACCTCGCGAGTTTTGGGATCAAGCTGATCTGCCTGTATCGCTATCGCGGCATCGACACTCGCGGGAATATGCCATTTTTGTTCATCATCTCTCTGCCACACCCCATCTTGTTTATATAACTGTTTTTGCGCCAACATCGCAAGTAACGCTTGGGTTGTATGGAGCGGATTTCCGTTGGTATTTTCATATAATTGTGTAGCAAGAGTATCAATAAATCCACAGGGATATATATCAGTCTCCAACCATTGTTCGGCTAGTGTGACTGTCTCTTCATGAGTCAGCGCGGGAATCTCCGTTATTCGATATAGCTGCTCCTCTGACAGTTGTTGCAGAAACAGGTGCAAAGGGTGTTCTAACTCGACAGGACGAAAAGTCGCGACGATAAATAGTGGATTGGGAAATATGTTACGCATAAGGTACCGCAACAATTCCAAAGTTGCGTTATCTGCCGCTTGCAAATTATCCAAGATAAGCAATGCAGGGGTCGCCCGCGCCACCTCATGTAAAAACGAAGTTATACTGTGAAACAACCGCATTCGCTCTCGCTTGGGCTCTAGGGATACTCCGGGGACCAGCGCGGGAGCCAGTTGATTAATCTCTGGAATCAGTTTAATCAGTTCTCCCGATGCCGCACCTAGCTGCGCACTAACTACCTCTACAGGCTGCTTCATCACATAGTTACGTAGCGCTTCCACAAAGGGCTGGTAGGGCACTCTACCTCCCGCGTCGTAACAATGACCGACTAGAACCGTTCCCCCCTTGCTGTAAACATAATTAGCCAATTCCTCCGCCATGACGGTTTTATCTATCCCCGATGTCCCTTCCAGGCAAGCCAAAATCGGCACGTTGTTGCGCGACAAATCTAACGTCTGCACACCATTCGCGCTGGGCGGCGGCGGCGGCGCGGTTAACTGTTTTGACCAGACCTCTTCCAGGTATTCTTGTAGTTGTCGATACTCATGGGCACGACCTATCAATGAAGAACTACGGCGTGGTTGCTCTTCGATGGGAATGCCGAAAACCGGCTCAGGTGCTTCGCGCGCCTGTAGATTTTCCAGCACATGCCGCACCTCAGTTGCTGTCGCGTAGCGATCATCAGGGTTTTTAGCCAGTAATTTCAAGATTAGAAATTCCAGTGATCTTGATAACTTCGGATTAAACTTGCGCGGGCTTGGGGGGAACTGGTGTAATTGCTTGTCCCATAGCTCGGCATGATTCGTTGCCGCGAACGGCCTTCTACCAGTGTAAATCTCGTATAATAACACCCCGTAAGCATATAAATCGGTACGCTCATCCGTTTCAATATCGCGCAACTGCTCCGGTGCCATATAAGCCAGCATCGCCAGTGATGGTGTCTCGCGAATTTGCGGTACGCCAAAGTTCACTAACTTCGCCCTATTTGAGACCAGTACATTGCGCGATCGGAGACTCAAGTGCAAAACCCCGCGTTCGTGGGCGTATTCCAACGCGCGTAATATATCCAAAGCCACGCCGTACGCTTCTTCGGAAGTGATTCGCCGCGAACGTACCGAATCCCCCAACGTTTCGCGCAATGTGTGTCCTGCCAGATATTCCCTGATGAGGAAAGTGTGCTCTGAATCTCTCACTAAATCGTAAACCGCCGCGATGTTGGGATGTTGTAGTTTTCCGATCATCTCCGCTTCGCGTTCGAGCAACACCCCAGCTTTGTCCCCCAAACGCGGTGAGAGGATCTTCACCGCTACCTCTCGCTCTTCTATGATATCATAAGCTTTGTAGAATGCCTCCCACTTGCCGCCGCCAAGCCGCCCCTCAATGCGATACTTCTTGTGCAATAGTTGTCCCGGAAGCAACAGGAACAACCGCGCCTCTAGCGCTTCCACAGCTTCTTCCAAAGTATCGTATATTTCAAATGTTTCCAGATAATCTGTTTGTTGTAGAACTAGCCGTACTTCCTCGCGTAACCCGACTATCGCGAACGAGCCTGACCTAACGCGTTGTTGCCCCATCATCAATGCCTTCAACCCGCGCATGTCTAGGTTAGTCACGCCGCTCATATCCAGCACCGCGCCCGCGGGGGGCGTATCTTTCAACAATGTACCCAACTTAGCCTCTAGTTCCGTAGCAATTACCGAATCCAAGCTGTCGAAAGTGGAGATGACCAGTACATCACCGCGTCGCGCCGTCTCTAAGCGTAGCTCCCGTGAGCGTCCAATACTTAGTTCTAAACCATCTTGGGCTAATAATACCTCGCATTGCTGGCGTGTTTCATCGTGTGACATATATTCTCGCGCTGCTTGCAACATCTTCTCTATTTTTTGATCATCGTTAGCTGGATCATGATGAGTCAGCACCAACTGCGAGATACCTGCCTGCATGGCGATCTCCTTGCCAATGATCGGCGAACTGTGCCCCCAGTCGCGTTTGTCCCATACGGTAGATAGCGCGTATTGAGAATCGAACACCAGCACATCTGCGTCACGAATGAAATTGATGTAGTCCCGTCCGCGCGGGGATAATACCTTGATTTCAATATCTGAGCTGAAGACAAAACTGCCATTATTGGCATCGACGCGGTAGCCGTAAGAGTTGCCCGGATGTGATTGTAGGATATTCGTCACTTGAGCTCCCGCGACCTCTACTGTTTCGCCTTCGTTTAGCCGCACAAATTCGATTTTCGCGCGCATATAGTCCAAATCTACTGGAAAAGCATGTGGCGCGTTCATCAACGACTCGTAACGCTCAAGTACCACTTCGTGAGGGCTGTAGAAGATGAGATGATTGCCGGGGATATAAGCCGGAACGAAAAAAGGGAACCCCATAACATGATCCCAATGCAAGTGGCTCATAAAGATGTGCGCGACCCCTTGCCCTTTTCCAAGTAGCCCTTTAAGTAGATATTCACTTAATTTTCGCGCCCCTGAGCCCATGTCGAAGACGATAACCTCGTCGCTGCCGGTTTCGACCGAAACGCAAGTGGTGTTGCCGCCCACAGTCCCGCGTACTAGTGGGGGGAGACTAGCGATATACTTCTCCACCGCGTCGGCGTTGGGTAGAGAACGACCTTCTAACCTCAATAACGCTTGGCGTATCTTATCCTCTATCTGCGCGGAGTCAAGCGGCGTGGGGAGTGAACCGCGCGCGCCCCAAAATCTTACCTTCATAAATCACCATCCTTGCCAATCATATTCGCGACCGCAATTCGCGATAATCGTAAGTAGAATAGCATATATTTGCAAAGTTGTCAATGGGGTAATGGTACTATGGTACTAAAAATTGACCATAAAGCGTAGGCAAGGCAAGATACACTTTCAGCGTGCGTCGCATCTTACCTATCAAGTGGCGCGGTATCCATTTGCGCCAATACCGCGAAGGGACTATAATCAGTTAACTTTAAGCTTTATCGGAGATAAGTCAACCACAAAGAACGCTAAGATTACTAAGGAAGCTAATGAGATCGCATAAACGCGTGTGATGGTTAATGAAAGTCACCTTAGTGACTCTTTGTGCCCTTTGTGGTTGAAAACTATTTTCTTACCGAAGGGAGAGAGTGTGACTTACCGTAAGATAAATTCATATGGAGACGCGTTAGGATATATCTACAGCTTCACCGACTATGAGAAAAAAACCTCTTACATTTATTCCCCAGAACGTTTTCAGTTGAGCAGAGTTGTGAACTTGCTGGAACGACTAGGCAATCCCCACCAGCAGTTCAAAAGCATTCATATCGCTGGTACTAAGGGGAAAGGTTCAACGGCAGCCATCACCGCGAGCATCTTGACCGCCGCCGGCTTTCGCGCTGGACTTTACACCTCACCGCACCTACACACATTCTGCGAACGGATCACCGTCGATGGTCGAATGATCTCTCGCACCGAAGTGATGCGGTTGCTCGATGAAATAGTTCCCACCGTCGAGGCGATCCCCGAAATAACCACTTTTGAGATCATCACCGCGCTGGGGTTTCTCTATTTTGCGCGTCAAGGGGTCGATTGCGCGGTTATCGAGACGGGATTAGGCGGGCGGCTGGATGCCACCAATGTGATCAGTCCCGATGTCACGACGATTACCTCAATCAGTTTAGATCACGTCGCCATTCTTGGCGATACCATCGAGGCTATCGCGCGAGAAAAAGCGGGCATCATCAAACCGAATACTCCGATGGTCAGTGCGCCGCAGATGCCCGAAGCCCTATCTGTTATCGAGGCAGTATGCGCTGAGCAAAACGCGCCGCTGACGTTAGTAGGGCGCGATTGGGATTGGCGGCTAAAGAGTAGTTCTCTCGATGGACAGATTTTTGGAGTTATCTCCGATCTACCAAACGCCAGTGATATTTGCGAGCAGGATTACGTTTTGCCGCTGTTAGGACAGCACCAATTGCTCAACGCGACGGTGGCGATAGCCGTAATTCATACTCTGCGCGAGAGAGGTGTGAATATTCCCGCGCAGGATATAGCTCAAGGCATAGAGCAAGTCAAATGGGCAGCGCGTTTTGAGCTTTTAGACAAAGACCCCCCAATCATCGTCGACGGCGCGCACAACGCCAAGTCTGCCCAAAAGCTGCGCCAGACCTTGCACGAATATTTCCCCCACCGCGATATTACCATGATTTTCGGCGCGTCTTCGGATAAGGACATCGCGGGAATGTTAGGGGTATGGCTGCCGATGGCGCGGCGTATCGTGATAATGCAATCCGTTCACCCACGAGCGGCTGCCGTTGATGACCTGTTAACGCGAACGAATGATTTCGATGGTGAGGTATTGGTTGCAAAAGACGCGAAAAGTGCATTGGATATCGCGCTCGACGCCAGCACCTCTAACGACGTAATCTGCGCCAGCGGCTCCCTCTTCGTCGCGGCAGATGTTCGCCTAGCTTGGTTACAACGTAATGAACCCGAAAACGCGCCATTGACAGATTATGAGTAGTGAATAACAAGTAATGAGTAATCTACCACTAATTGCACTAATTGGCACGAAAAGGTAAAAATAGGTGAAATTCGTGAAATTAGTGGCAAAAAATCAAAGGAGGTATTTTTATGGTTGATATTGAAACTCTAAAACAACAGATTATCGAAGATGTAGATACGCGGCGCGGCGATTGGATCGACCTCGCCGATGAGATTCACGCTAACCCTGAACTCCTGTTTCAGGAATACGAGGCGGTCAAACTACTGACCGCGACGTTACACGAGCACGACTTTGAGGTCGAAGTTGGCGTGGCGGATTTGGAGACCGCATTTATCGCCACGCGGCGCGGCGCGAAAGACGGACCGACCATCGGCATTTTGGCGGAATACGACGCCCTCGCGAAAATCGGGCACGCCTGTGGGCATAACCTCATCGGTGCGGGCGCGGTGGCGGCGGGCGTCGCACTCATTCCAGTGCTGGAAGAGCTGCCCGGCACCGTGCAGGTTATCGGCACACCTGCGGAGGAGGGAGGCGCGGGCAAAATCATCATGGCGAACGCGGGCGTTTTCGACGATTTGGACGCGGCTATCATGTATCACCCGTCCACCTACAATATGTCGCGGCGCGGTTCACTCACCAGTTTTGACCTGACAATGGAATTTCTCGGTCGCCCGGCGCACGCGGCGGGGTCGCCGGAGAAGGGCATCAACGCGCTCGATGCCTGCATTTCCACCTTCAACAACATTGGGCTGTTACGCCAACAATTGCCCGACGAGGCGCGCGTGCATGGCATCATCACCAACGGTGGCGCGGCAGTCAACATCATTCCCGACTACATCTCCGCCGTTTTTCTGGTGCGCGCGATAGCCGAATCTACGACAAAGGAGATCTTGGAGAAAGTGGAGAACTGCGCCCGCGCTGGGGCATTGGCGGCGGGCGCAGAGGTTAAACTGACGCGGGGAGAGCTACACTATGCCAACATGGTACCCAATCCAGTGTTGGCAGACCTGTTCGACGCGAATCTGGAATCGTTGGGGCGTGAGATAGCTTACCCTAAAGACCAACAAATGGGGTCTACGGATATGGGCAATGTCAGTCACGTCGTGCCCGCGCTACATGCCTACGTGCAGATAGCCCCCGATGAGGTAGCGGGACATACGCCGGAGTTTCGCGCCGCGTCCGCTTCGGCGGAGGGGCATAAGGGGATGTTAGACGCGGCGAAGGCGTTGGCAATGACCGCGGTCGATTTGTTATACGACCGTGAATTAGTGGATAAGGCATGGGCGGAATTTCGCGATTATTTTGGGGAATAACGCGTAAACCATAAAACGTAAAGGTGCCCGTCACTATGGAAAGTGACGAGCACCTGAATAATACAGCGTTACGCGATAATAATATCCGCCAGCTTCCGTTTGGGCACATGATGTACTCGCTCCGTATCGCGCCAATACTTGATGTCACCGCCAACCGCGATCTCATCTATCACTACCTCCTCCTTCGGCTTACCCAGCGCGAGCACCAGCAGAATATCGTAGCGCTCAGGAATACTCAACGCCTCGCGCAGTCCTTCCCTCTTTATCGAAGCGAGAATGCACCCCCCTAATCCCTTCTCCGTCGCCCCGAGCATGATGCTCTGCGCCGCGATGCCGTGATCCCAACGAACCTCCTTTTTTATCTCCGTGTCGCCCAATACGATAACGTAAGCCGCGGGTCTTTCGCCCTCCTCTGGACCATTCCAATCCTTGAGATACCCAGCCCAGTTGAGATGCGGAAATATGTGCGCGTTAGTCTCTGCGTCGCAAAAAAGCATGAACTTCAGCGGTTGCAAATTGCTCGCCGATGGCGATAACCGCGCCATATCGACTAAACCGCGCAGGGTTTCCATCTCTACTTTGTCATCCTGATAAAAGCGGCGGTAACTCCTGTTTTTCCTTATTAAATCCTTGAGCATTTTAACCTCCTTGTATATACTCACTAATATCAATTCAAAGTCATATAACGCGAATACGCGGGACGGAGTGTGAGCTACTCTGCCTCATCAGCCCCACGGCGGCTATGGAAAGAAAACCTCCCGCAGGTTTGATTTTCCTGACAAAAAAGTATGGTTCTACAACCGTAACCGCGCTGAAGCAAGGCTACTTCGTTTGAACCTGCGGGACGCGGAGCGCGCTGACTTTGAGAAAGCCGCCCTAC
>CAZSIG010000102.1:0-9792 GCA_964606195.1 uncultured Anaerolineales bacterium | reverse complement strand
GAGATCTACCCTTCGACAAACGCCGCGGTGTCGTGCGGCGCGTTTCCTACGCCGAACTCTCTCCGCTGCTCGCTCCTCTCAGGTTATTACCTTAATTCGCAAGCTACAATAGGGCTACGCAAGTTTACAGTAAATTCGCGCAGTTAGCTTGCAAATGACTGTTAGTGAACACCAATGAACGCGGAATAAAGACTTCCGAAGTCTTGGAGACTTCGGAAGTCTAAAATTTGCGTAAGTTCTATACAATTTACTAGCTACCTGACAGTTTGCTATCTCGCGCCATGCACCCCGTGAGTGAACTCCCGGTGGCTATGAGAAACGCGCTAGAGCGCATTATGCCGAACATGCTTCAGCATGTTTCCCGTAGCCGCGCCGAGTTCACTCGGCGAACAGCAGCGCGGGGCGAAGGGGTAATTTGAAAGTGTTAGGTAGCTAGTACAATTTACACCTACGCTTGTGGTAAATTTCGCTAATGAGTTTGCGTTTTACTCGCGATTATCGTATAATGGGCGCGGGCGATTTTTACCAGCGGTTAAAGTGCATCACACCTTAACCACAAAGGAAACTAGGATGATGAGTGATCTAAAAGCAGATGTAGTTATAGTTGGGGCAGGACCGGCTGGCACATCCGCCGCGTACTTTCTGGCGCGGGCGGGCGTAGATGTCCTGCTTGTGGATCAAGCAACCTTCCCTCGCGAGAAGATTTGCGGTGATGGGCTACCGCGTCACACATTGGCGATGTTAAATAAGATGGGGATGCGCGATTGGTGGGAAAACCATAATCGCGTAGATGTGGACATATTGGAACTCATCACGCCCGATGGGTACAGGATCAGCAATGTCATGCCTCATTCGCCGAACGAATTACCAATTGGTATCACTGTCCCGCGCGAAAAATTGGATCACGCCTTACTAGAAAACGCACTGAACGCGGGGGCGCGCTTCGCCGATGGAATTCGGTGTATCGGAATGGAACAATCCCTTCAGTCTCTGCAAAGGGTTTCCGGGCGCGCCGATCACACAGAAGTTACATTAGAGGGACGAATAGTTATCGCAGCGGATGGGGTGATGAGTACGCTCAGCCGCGCGCTTGGACTGCGGCGCGTTTCACCCGAAGCCACCGCGTCGCGCGCCTACTTCACCGCTGAATTCCCCGAAAACGTAGTTTCGCTGAGTTATGCCAGGTACGTTCTGCCCGGTTACGGGTGGATTTTTCCTATGGGGAAAGGAGTTTTCAACATCGGCGCGGGATCGTTTCAAAAGACCAAACTGAACTCCAGAGAGATGTTCTCTCGATTTGTTCACAAATGCGCCGATATGCTGAAAGAACAAATATCCCCACGGCGCGGTTATCCCATACCGATGAATTTCGAGGATAACCAAGTGTGTGCCGATGGGGTATTATTAGTCGGCGACGCGGCGGGGCTGTGTCACCCGCTGAACGGAGAGGGCATCAGCTACGCGCTGGAGAGCGGGGAGATGGCAGCACAGCATGTGATACGCGCGTTGCAAGCGGGAGATGTTTCTGCGGCTGCGCTGCGTAGCTACGCGAGAGATTTGTATGGTCGCTATCACGACGACTTTCAGGCAGCGCGTTGGGTGAGATGGTTTATGAAGTTACCTTTTTTCATCAACTACGCGGCGCGGCATGTGAAAGACGATTTTGAGTTGATGAAATTGGTGGGGATGGTACTAATAGGTGAACTCTCGCCGCGCCGCTTGTTCACGCCATCAGTCATATTGCGTACTTTGATGTGAACCTTGGTCAATGGAAGTGATAGTTAAAATGATAACTATTAAACCACTAAGAGCACAAAGGACACTAAGGCTATCCTTGCTCCGCGTTACTTAAGCGCACCCGTAAAGGGTGCGCCTACGGTAGCCGCAGGCTTTACGCCTGCGCTGACCGCGTCAAATGCCCAAGTTATTTACGCACCATTCCTTGCTGCTTTGTGTGCCCTTAGTGGTTAAATTAACAGATTACCTTTCTCTATCACTTATAGATGAGGATAAAGAGAAGATGTTAGTGAAAATTATAGTAGCGCTCATCAAAAGCTTGAAATACATTGTCATCGTCGCGGTCTTGATCGGCATAGGTTTGTTCATCTCCGCGCAAATTCCCAATATCAAAGACGCGCTCTTCGGCGCGCGAACCACGAAAAAAGTGACCGTCGGCACGACCGTCATCGAGCAGATAAAATCGTTGCAAGAGTTTAACACCGTGCAGTTCTACGGTTACGTCAAGCTGAAAGAATACCAAAAAGTGGATAAACGTCTGTGGTTCGATGAAGAGTTAGAAGTGTGGGTCTTTGTGCCGGGGACGGTGAAAGCGGGGATCGATTTCGCGGAGCTACAACCGCAAGACATCATCACCGATACATCGGACGGACAAAAAATAGCGGTGCGCTTGCCCCCACCGCGTATCACCAGCACGGAGTTGGACACCGCGCAAATCGAGGTGTGGACGAAAACCGAACGAAACGTCTCCGCGTCGGACGGTATTCAGATGTTTCAAGGGTTACAGATCACCGCGACGCGAAATTTACAAGAGCAGGCGATTCAGGGAGGAATACTAGACCTGGCACGAGATAACGCGCGCACCTCATTGACTCAATTCCTGAGATCGCTAGGATACACCGAAGTACGGATAATCTTCGAGGAAATACCCCCAGAGGGGCAAATCCTACTGCCAAACACGCGGCTGGAGCCTCTAACAACCGCGACACCATAGCTATAAGACTGATAGAACTTACGTAACTTCAGAATAATTTTACCGCTGACTGTATATAGCCCTGAGTGTCTAAGCATTATGTACACCCTATGAAAGCGACTTAATTACGCCCTACATGGCTCTCAGCCCCCGTCCCCGGGGGCGTTAGGGCATAGAGCGCGGCTTTTGCCGCCGCCGCCCCCGCGACGGGGGCTTAGAGCGCAATTAAAGTATGCTCAGCGTAGACCGAACATAATAGTTAGACAGCAAGGGGTATATAGCCGCGTATGATAGGCATAACCCATTTAGGAAAAAATTGCGTAAGTCCTCGCCATTAGCCCTCAAATATAAGGCTTTCTCAAAGTACAAACCGCGTGGTCAATCTCTAGTAGCCCCCTTTTTAAGATGTCATGCTGAGTCCCCGTGCGGGGATAAACTACGCGAAGCATCTCGTTTTTGCTATAATTGCTACTTGCTGATTAGAGGACATAAAATTAACGGGGAAACGAGACCCTTCGCGGCGCTCAGGGTGACACATAATGCACACCACGCGACTTTGATAAAGCCCTACCCTCAACCATCTGCTTTTTCCCCGCGTCGCTGCTTCACCACCTTCTGCAACTTATGGAAGAAATCGGTGGCGGTTATCTCCGCGACCTGTCTATCTCGCGCCTCCGCGTCTATCCTACTGCTCAACTCCATGATTCGCTCCGTCAGGGCGCGCTCGCGTTTTTGCAATTCTTGAGCCATCTGCGCGAACGCGCTCACGAATTGCCCCACGGTTCCCTCATCGCTCGGCGAGACGATTTGCGCCAACGCGGCGGTGTAATCCCCCCGACTCAACTGCTTACTCCAATCGATGGCGCGTTCCAGAAACGTATTAGTGTGCCGTATGCGCGATACGAGCATCGCCATGATACGCAACGCCAAATCGGGATCGGCACGCATTCGCGCGGTGAGATCCTCACAGGTGAGCGCCAGTAAAATCGTGGCGCCCACGGCGAACGTGCTGGCGGAGCGCGGCTGCCGGTCTATCACCGCGAACTCTCCGAAGACTTCACCTTTGCCCAGATGATTGAGTACAATTTCACCGCCATCTTCGTCATAGGTGATGACGCGCACCGCGCCGTCTTCGACGATGTACAGCGCGTCACCAGCATCGCCTTTGGCGAAAATAAGTTCGCCATCCTCAAAACGCCGCCGCGTGAGCTTTTGTGCCAGAGTTTGTAACTCCTCGTCATCCAGATCGCTAAACAGGTTTACTTGACGTAGATAATTATAGATGGACATAATAGATACTATTTAGAAAAAAATGGGGCAACTCAGATTCGTGGGATGATTTATGGTAAGCCGCGCTACCACGCGGGGGATAATGCCTGCGTAGGGCGGCTTTCCTAGCCGCCGTTCTAGATCATTATCACCTACAACGGCAGGTATGAAAACCTGCCCTACCCCACAAATCCGCGTAGAGCCAAAAAAAATTAACCACAAAAAACATAAATATACCTAAGCTTTATGCTTACATAACCGCGCGATTAGCATTGCCAAACCGCCGCCGAACAGGATTAGCGTCATCGGTTCTGGGACCTCGCGCGGTTCTGGCGTGGGCGTAGCCGGAACTGGCGTTGGTGACATAGGGATCGTCGCGGTGGCAGGCGGTGGCGTGGGAGTGCCTGCGCCGGGAACCTGCTCGTATCCGAAGCTCCAACGTTCGCGAATGATGATGCTATCACCCGAATCGAGGCGCGGTACGTTCCATTGTAACCCGCAGCCATCATCGTGAAAATCGGGATAAGGTAAAATAGTACCATTGAACCCGCTGCCGGGGAGCCCGTCTCTGGTTATCGCGTCCCAAATATCCGCGTATAACGCCTCTTGATAGTTATCTGCCGGCGTGAGCGGAGTGATAGTTTCGTACCAGTTTCTGTCCCAGTTATATCCCCCCACCGTGCCGGTCGCGCGGTCATAGAAGCCATAGCCGAAATCGCTGCCGTACAAATATAAATCGAGCGCGTGGAAAAACGTGAATTGTAACGGCGCGGTGCTTGTATTGACCAATTGCCAATCAATTAGAAAATAATCGTTATCATTAACGTAACGAACGTGCTCGATTAGCTGTAAACCGGTCGCGCTCGCGGTCATGGTCACTACCATCGTCCAGGGGGAAGTACTGCTGCCATCACCGTCAACTTCACTCGCGGAGATAGTTATCCACGGAACTAAGCCACGCATCGTTGGTTGCGTTGCCGTTCTCTGGTGCCGGTAAAAGTCAGGAGAGTAAACGCGTCCATTCAGCCAGACGAACGCGCCGCTGTCGGCAAGGTTGAAATGCGGTTCGTAAACCTGCCCTAAAAATTGGCGATCATAGAAAACTTGAATGCTGGAGTCGTGAGCGACGTGTATGGTTAAAGGATCACCGCGAATGGTAACGTAGGGAACATAGCTGTCAACCTGTTCTATGCTATTGACGCTGCCTTTGTCCGCGTATGCCAGTGGAGGCATTATTGTGAGATACAGAATTAGTAATACCGAACAGACGCGGTATAATTTGCCGATTCTAACCATCAGTCATTTATTCTCACGCGATTATAATAGTCAGGACTTACGCAAATTCACAATAACTTCACTGCAGAGAGCGCGGAGGACGCGAAGTTTTCTCAAAGGAATAATTTTGTCCCCCGCATACGCGGTCATAGTCGATCATTGAAAGTCATATTTTTTAGACGACAAAAGTTATATCAAAAACTCTGCGCTCTCGGCGCACTCGGCGGTAAAAAATACACCGAAGTTGCGTAAGTCCTAATAGTAAGACTTCTTGTCTATTTGATTATAGCACAAAAGGGGCGCGGAAGCGAAAGTCGGGTTCATTGAGAACAACCAAACACAGGTAGGACTTACGCAAGTTCAGAATAATTTTACCGCCGAGCACGCGGAGAACGCAGAGTTTTCTGGATAGGTTTTTATCGCGCTGCGAATATGACTTTTAATGAATATTTATGACCATGTATGACAGTCACCAAAAATCTTTCCCAATACTCTCCGCGTTCGTCGTTTATCCCCATCGGGGACGCTCTCTGCGGTTAGTTATAGTGCGATTTTACGTAAGTCCTAACAGGAACAAATTCCATCCTTGTCAGAATGGGAGTTGATCACCTTTATGACGCTGCTCAGTGGCTACGCGGTAAAGCCCTCAGCATTTTCGCGTGCTGAGGGCTTTGAACATTATGGGGAATTGCAACCCCCATATTGCTAGAGCTTCATCGATTTTCCCTCAGGCGCCTCCAGCCTGAGTAGTAGCCAAAATCTTAGATATCAACACCACCACCGCCCGCGACGCGACGCGATAGCGGCTGGCAACGATCAAATCCTCTTTGCCCTCTTCGAGTATATCGTTTGGCGTATCCTTCGAGGTATCAACTACCCGAAACCATCGCTTATTTGCCGCGAGGCTCGGCAACTCAAATATCAAGGATTGCCAATACGCGTTGATCGCTACGTAGATATCGCTATCCCCTTGATAACCATCCAGCATGAACGCGATGGAATGCGAATAATGCCCCCAATCAGACTCGTTGGGTTTGACGCCATGCCAAGTTATTTGTAGCTGCTCATTCTCGGGTTGCCCCGGTATATATTCGCGGCTGTGTAAGGTAGGATGACTGCACCGAAAGTGGATCATATGCTTACAAAAGCGAAAGATGTCCGCGTGTTTCTCGCGATTGCGCCAATCGATCCAACTGATCTCGTTATCTTGACAATAGGCGTTGTTGTTACCGCGCTGGGTGCGGCGTATCTCGTCCCCCGCGAGGAGCATTGGCGTCCCCTGTGATACCATCAAAATCGTCAGAAAGTTCTTGATTTGTTGCTTTCGTACCCTCTCTATTTTCGCGTCATCCGTAACACCTTCCACTCCACAGTTCCAACTGTAGTTATGGTCAACCCCATCGCGGTTTTGTTCTCCATTCTCCAGATTGTGTTTCTCGTTGTACGAAACTAGATCATTGAGCGTAAAGCCATCGTGACAAGTGATGTAATTCACCGTGCGGTGGGGTTGATATGTGGGTGCCTCATGCCCATTGGTGCTCCCCATGATGCGCGTCGCGAAAGCTTGCGTCATGCCATCATCGCCCTTGACGAACCGCCGTACATCATCGCGAAACCTCCCATTCAGTTCCGCCCAACGATCTCCGATGAACGAACCCACTTGATATAACCCCGCGGCATCCCACGCCTCCGCGATGATCTTCGTCTTAGCCAGCACCGGATCGGATTCGATCTCCCAAAGCACTGGCGGATTTTCCATCGGATTGCCATCTTCATCGCGCGATAAAACGGAGGCTAAGTCAAAGCGGAATCCGTCCACGTGCATTTTCTCGACCCAGTAATGCAGGGAATTCATAATGAGGCGGCGCACTATGGAGTGATTGCAGTTGAGAGTATTGCCACACCCCGTGTAGTCCTGATATTTTCTCTTATCATCCTTCAACAAATAGTATGCCCTGTTTTCCAGACCGCGATAACATATCGTCGGACCGTCCTCTTTGCCCTCCGCGGTGTGATTGAATACAACATCCAAGATCACCTCAATGCCTGCGCGGTGGAGCGCCTTAACCATATCGCGAAACTCATTGACCTGCGTTCCTGCTTGTGTGGCATATCCTTGATGCGGCGCGAAAAAACCGATCGGCGTATAACCCCAGAAATTGCTCAATGGTTCGCCTGTGACCGGGTTTACTCCGGTGACATCCTGCGGATCGAACTGATAAATCGGCAGCAACTCCACCGCGGTGATGCCCAATTCCTGCAGATAAGGAATCTTCTCTATCACTCCGCGATATGTTCCCGGATTTTTTACTCCCGACGAGGAGTGTTTGGTGAAACCCGCGACGTGCATCTCATAGGTAACCGTCTCGCCCAACGGCCGTCCCAATGGCTTGTCACCCTCCCAGTCATAAGCTTCGTCGTCCACCACCGCGCACTTCATGGCAGTGGAGACATTATCTTTTGGCAAGCAAGCCTGCTTGCGCGACCAATTCGCGATGTTGACAATACTACGCGCGTAGGGGTCTATCAGCACCTTACGAACATTGAATCTATTTCCCTCTCGCGGCGCGTACGGCCCATCGACGCGATAGGCATATATTTGTCCAACACCGATTCCCCCGATGAAGATATGCCAATAATAAAACGTTCTGTTTTTGCGAGGGTCAAGCACAAAAATTCGCGAGGGTTGGCTATCCTCGATGTTGTCGAACAACAAAAGCAGCACCGTCATCGCGTTTTTTGAGAATAGCGAGAAATTGACCCCTCCATCCATGACAGTGGCGCCCAAGGGGTGGGGACTACCCGCATTTACCGTTATCGTCGCGTTTTTCACTATCATTTTCTCCTGATTTTAGTTTGGCAAGGTGGTGTGATAATTATACTGCACAAAGCTATTAAGATAAAGAATGGGACGCAGATAACGCGGATTTTCCTGACTTTCGCCGATTCAGAAAAATCTATGTTCTATTTTTCCAAAACTATCTGATTGTCACCATCTACTATATCCAAACGTTCCATAGTCTCCAGTAGATACAACCCGACGGAGAACCGCGCTCCCTTGCTCGTATCAATTCGATGTTCATCTTTAGTGACCTCCCCCGCGCGCCAGCGGCTGGTCGGATAATGTCCCTCTACAGGGGGACTGTCGGCTTGCGCGGTCACATTTCCTTGTTCATCGAGCAGATGCACAAATACTGTATAATCGCGGTCAATATCGTTCATTGCTTGCCAATAAAGCACTATGCCGTTATCTTTCACTTCATAACCGCGCAGCATGATTTTATCGGCGAAGTTGGCATTAACCGGCTGTGGCAATCTACCGCGCCATTCGCCGGTCACGCCATCCGGCGCGGTCACTATCTCGTCGCCCCACGGATTAACTTCGTAAACGTAAACGCCCTCGAATATTCCGACCAAATTTAACACCGTTGACCGCGCCGCCGCCCATTTGCCGCGCTGCTCCCACTCTTCAGTATCGAACTGCCATTGGCGACTGTGTACGAGGACATAACGCAGACCGCGCTGCCCTAGTTCGGCAATGGCGTCCAGCGATTCGGCAGAGGGAAAATCGTGGGTGCGCGCGTCGATCTCCGCGTAGTGCGGCGGCGTGAAGCCGCAGTAGCCGTTGACGATATTTTTCCAGTGTATTGTACTCGCGTACATACGCCGCGCTTCGGGATATTCAGGATAGCGGGGCCAGCAAAAGAGCGGGAATTCGATAATCGCGAAGTTTCCCGGCTGCGCGGCGAGCCAGTGATAAACCTCGGGCTGGTCGCGTAGTCTGCCCACATACTCGGTGCGAATAGGGGTCATGCAACTCTCCGCGAGCAAGATTATTGTGAAAAGTAGACAACCACCAAGACGCAAAGAATGCGCGGAAAATCTCCGCGTCCTATGTATCTCTGCGGTTTTATTTTTACCTGCGAGGGGCAAAATTACCGCGAACCCATACCCTGCCAATACACTTAATGCGAATATCGCGGCGTGAACCCAGCGCGCCGGATCGCGCTGTAATTTATAGACCGGAATATGCAACAGAATTCGATATGGGGAGGGAATTCGCCAATCACCCAGATGAATCGTCGGACCGAAGGTGAGCAAAAACGCGACGGCGAAGATTATGAGATTAAGAATCACAGGCAGGCGGGCGCGGCGTTTGATGAGCGCGACGATTGCCATGAGCGGCGCGAGAATGCCAAGAAATAGGTGCACCTCCGCGTTAAAATCGGGACGCGTACGGAAAGGCGCGGTGAGCCGGCCCATCAGGTGTACATCAGCGTGCGCGGCGAGATAGTCGGTCGGGCGCGCCGAGAACATCAAGTAATCTTCTATCCCATGCGCATCTGCAAGCATCTCCATGCCGGTGGTGAGATAAACCGCCGCGACGGGCAGGAGCGCGATGATGACGATCACCACACTCAGCACCAGAGACATAAATACGCGCCATGTTCGCGTCGCGGGGACTTTCCACCAATAGCCTAAGACGTAAACCGCGCAGATCAGACTAAGAAACTGCGCTAGTTGCACACCGAATAGGG
>CAZSIG010000101.1:0-9815 GCA_964606195.1 uncultured Anaerolineales bacterium | reverse complement strand
GCGATGGTGATAGTCTGGGCGACTGCGCCGCCACACCGGGGTAGGTAATATAAGAGTACATAGAGTAGGGATAATAGAACTATCGGCGGTTTCGCGTTCATAAAATACCTTCTGATGGTCAAGGGGCGACGCATTTCTCAAGTGCGTCGCCCCTTGATCGCCAATGGAATAATTTTGGGCTATTTCGCGGAGTTTGTCAAACGGCGAAGATGCGTAGGGCGGTTGCGCGAAGCCTACTCGAAGGGTTATTTCTAGCCGTTAGTGCGCTTGTTTATGAGAGAAGCGGCAGGTAAGAAGCCTGTCTTGCTGTCGCGCCTATTGCAAATCTACTTTTATGGGATTGTCTTTAGGTTGACATAGCCCGCACCATAGTACATTTGCGGTGACTAATGCTTTGTATTCGCTCTTATCGTCGCGGTACAGCGCCACAATGTGGGGCATGTTTTGGGCGTGATCTTTACAAACCGCGCGCCCGCAGAAGCGGCAAACACCATGCGCGGGACGGTCACAGTGCCAACAATTCATAAGTTTTAGTCTCCTTCTCTAGTAATCTGAATGATGTGTGGAAGATATTCTAATTGGGATTGAACGTGGGGTTCTTCGCCACTTGGCGCCAGTGAATCAGCCGCCGGCTACTTACCTGTTCTAGGTCGCGTTTGACCTGTTCGTATTGAGTAATCAAATGCGAGAAATCTTCTTTATCGAGAACTAGCAGTTGAGTCTCCATTGCGGCGCGCGCGGTCGCAGTGCGCTTTCTCCCTTTGAGCAAGGAAATCTCTCCGAAGTATTCTCCTTGCCCCATGCTGCTCAGTAGTTGTTCTGTGCCATCATCTTTGATGAATAGAATATCCACCTGTCCAACTTTGATGATGTAAAATTCATCGCCTTCTTTGCCCTGCTCAAAAACTTTCCTCCCCGCGGGGACGCTTTTTTCCACCAATCGTTCTGATATATAACCGATATCCGCGGGGCTGAGTGGCGCGAACAGTGGCATTCGCCGCAGGAGACTAGCATGAGCTATCACTATTCCCGCTTTCTCTGATAATTGGAAGTGCCACTTCAGTAGACGGTCGAAGTCGCGCTTAGAGAGACTCAGTGTTTCGGTGGGGGTAACCGCGACGTAGCTTTCTTTATGCGCCTCGTTCGTCAGCAGCGCGGTTTCGCCGAAGTAATCATTATAACTCAAACGATTTACCAGTTCCTTCTGACCGCGCTCGTCGCGTATCCACGCTTCTACGCGCCCACGCTTGATGATGTGGAACTTTTCCCCTTCATCTCCCTGGCGAATGATAGTGTCTCCGGGGGCATACTGTTCTTCACCGAAGCGGGAGCAGATCAAGTCTGTTTCTGCCTCTTCGAGACCTGACAAAACCGGAATGCGATTTACCAAGCTGTGATAGTCGCGTTTCATAGTCTGGAAATCTTCGAGGAGCGGCTCTGCCCAAATTATCTCCCCCAGCAGATAGCGATTGGCTACCTCTTTCTCTTCCCAATTCAGCCGGTCATAACCGCGCGTCAGGATTTGCGTGGTCATGCGGCCGGTAGTGTTCTCGGCAAACAATCTCAGCAATTCAGCCAACGCCGCTTGATATATCTCACTTTGATCCATGATGCTCAAGTTATGCTCGACATCGTTTTTCACTTTACCCTTGACGATGGCGATCGGCCAGCCAGCTCGCAGCGCGGTGATGTTGAATTGTTCGGATATCATCTCTGATAACTGTTGCCCATCGCGTGCCTCAAGCTGTAAGATGGCTGACCAACATAGATAGTCAAACGCGGCGCGAAGTCGCTCTCGATCGGTCAGGCTCACTTCATCAGTCGGTCGCGCAGGTCCCAGCATGTCGCGTCTACCTAAAATGAGAAGTAGCGCGGTGCCCATCATCATCAGAATGCTGGCACCTATATGTAGAATATAATCGGAAAAAATGTATATCTCGTGGCGCAGCGGCATATTGAGCGCCAAGCCGTTAGTCGCCCAACTCATCATTGCCAGTCCCAAGTCGAAGCCGGTACGATTATATAGCATGAATGTGGGGATGGTGAATAACGCGACCTGAAATACTATCGCGGGAATGATTGAGACGATGACGTTTTCTACAGTCAGTTGCCCCCCTTTTAACCAGAAAACCCCGAACGCCAGAAATAGAGAGGTGGCCATACCTAGCACGTATCCGGCGCGTTCTACGCGTAGGCTTTTGAACATTCTGACGTTGACGTATAACGAACCGGCAGCTAAAATAGCGCATATGAAAGAGACTCTTTCTAAAGAATTGATCCAGAACTCCGGTACAGTTAACGGGAGTAAGGGCATCAAAAGGTGTAGAGTGTAGACGGTGGTAATTCCTAACAGGAACAACGTGCCGAAAAGAACGGGGTAAAACAAGCGCGTTTCTCGCAGATGAAACAGGCTTCGCGCAGCTACATACAACGATAACCCCAGCGCGATAGGTGGTATAATCATCTGATACCAGTATTGATAGTTCTGTTCGAATAAAAGTGGGTGTAAAGTCAGCACGACGGTCAGAATTAGCAACGCGAAGAAGATGTTCGTCGGTTCTTCGAAAACGCGTTGCTTTTTTATCCACTGCGCGGTGCCCTGAACAGTACGGTCGATTAATGACAGTATTCCCAGCACTAGCGGGACGCCGAACAGCAGGAGTAACAACGAAGGTAATATCTTGTTTACTAACCCACTTCTACTCAAGATGTCGGCAATCGCGGAGATAAAACGTTGCTGCCAGATGGCGAGGGCGAAGATAATCGCCAGCACAGTCCAAACCATCGCCAGAATACCGAAGATGGTGAAGATGCGCTCTTCCGGAGAAAATGGCTCTTTTTTACGTAGTTTATGCCACAGTTTGTTCAGGACGAAATCCATAGCGCGTTGGCGCAGCATAGGGATTTCTAGCCAATCCATGAGCATGAAATAGCCATCCAGCTCCAGCAGAGGGTTTAGGTTAAGGAAGACGTTGAGGTATGTCATCGCCGCGAACTGAAACAGGAAGGGGTTGATGGGGAGTTGTGGGAATAGGTGTAGCACGATGCTCGCCACTCCACCGATGATTATGCCGGTATTAGGTCCCGCGGCGGAGACGAAGATGCGCGGCAGCCGTCCTTCCAACCACATATCCATCGTATCGACGAAGAAGGTCGGAATGCCGTAGTAAAACATGAAGCCACCGCGCCGCACCTCGCGCTTGAAATGTTTGACGGTGAGGGCATGCGCGCTTTCGTGGATGAAAATAACGAGGAAGTTGGCAAAAATCAGTCCCAGAACACTCCACCCGTACGCGCCGCCTAAGTTCAACAGATAATAATCGCCTTCAAGGAACGTTTTGATGAAAAGCCCCAGCCCAATGATAGATAGGATAAAACAAAAGCCTATCGACACTTTGGTAAAAAATATCCAGCAGCCGTATTTATATGCCAGCTCCGCGATGCGGTCTAAGCCTCTAATGGAGAATTCTTGCTGTCTAAATGAGCGAATGGCGTGCATACCCCAGTAGCGCCAGCCGCGCTGGGCTAGTTTCTCCTCTATCTGTTCGTAGATTTTCGATGGTTGCTCGGTTAAGAAATGCCGCGCTTTGAGGTTGTTGACGAAAGCCGCGACGCGCCCGAAGGCGAAGGCGCGAAACTTGGAGAAATAGGCGACTACTAGGTCTTTGACTGAATGTTCCCCATCCATCAAAGTCCAAAGATAGTAGTCTTGGGGAGATAGTTTGAGATAGGTGCTGTAGTCGGGATTTTTGATGATATAGTAACGCCCCTCGCGTTCTGAAAGCATAGGCACTATGACCGTGTTGGGCGCTTGCTGGGGACGCGAGAGTGAGAAATCGGTCGCCTCTTTGAGCCGCGCCCACAGTGTACCTTCCGCGGAGGTTTCTTGGGATGTTTTTTGTTCTAAGTCTTGCCAAAAACTTTCGGGGGAATTCATATCTGTCACAAGGCGCAAGTATAGCATTAACCTTGAATTAGCGCAAATATAACGCGAGTTAGCGTGAAAAATGTTAACGTAGTTAAAAGGTAAGATCGCGTTTATGCCGCCAGCTTTTCCCGCAACTGCTCATTGGGTTTCGGATAATGCCCCACACCGCGATACTTTGCCGTATATATCGCCTTCTCTGGACAGTGATTATAACAAGCCCAACATCCGTAGCATTTGTTCATGTCAAATAGAGGCTGCGGTCGCAACTCTATCGCCCCATACGGACAGACGCGGGCGCAGATGCTACATTCCGTGCACAATTTCTCATCGACGAACTTCTCGCCCATATCGTCGCGCGCCCTGCGGCGCGAAAACATCGGCAGCAAGCGATTCAGTAACCCAACGCGTACCTTTCGCTTTTTAACTTCATCTCCGGCTTTGGCTTCGGCTATAATCTGATCGAGCTCCGCGATGAACTCGTCAAACTCGTGTAGCTCCTTCTCGCTCGGTGCGTCCTCGTTTCCGCGTCCGCCGACGATCATCGGGGGATAATTTTCCGGTACGTGTAAGGAGTAACCGCTCACCACGCGAAAACCGCGCGCGGTGACTTCTCGTTCCATTATCGCCAGCGTCTTGCCGCTGATCAACCCGTAGGTGTTGAAAACAAACGCCAGCTTATCATTCTGGCGCGGTAGGCTTCGGACAAAATCAAGAAATAACTGAGATGGTCCCCAGAAATCAGTGAACGCCGCGAAACCAACGATGTCATACGGTTCAAGTTCAGTTTCCTGTTCTTTAGTAATGTCTATTAAATCGAAATCAGTACCGTTGATATGCTTGGTGATATATCGGCAAGCTAATCGCGTATTTCCAGACCCCGAATAATAATAGATTGCACTTTTCATCCTTTACGCCTCTTTCTTTATATCCAATGAGTACAGGTTATCTATCCAACTGGTCAACATAATCTTTCGACTCTTTCAATCCCCATTTGGTGTGTTCGCGCACGAGTTTAATCGCCTCTATCTTGCGTTTCTGAGCGAGCAGCTTACGCAATTCTGGTTCTAAATCAGCGATCTGGCGCGTATTCAGAGATGATTTCGCGCGCGGATTGTAACTCCGCGAAGTCGGAGGGTGCTCAGTAGAACGTCTCAATATCAAGATGCTGATGAGTCCTACGACCACTAGTCCTAACACTACAATAACTATTAGTATGGGATTCATTTTCTCCAAACCTCCTGGACTTTAATCAGTATAATAACTAATGGTGCGACGCACTTTGGAAGTGCGTCGCACCTTAATCTCGCTGTCAATCGAGCTGATGACGATATATGGTCACATTGCCTTGTTGGAACGCGACTTCCAGAAACCGCGCAAGGTTTTTGCCCGCGAGGTTGCCGAATTTCTCGCGTTCGGTTGGGCCGACGTAGATGTATTTGATGTTATACTCATCGAGCAAGGCGCGGACTTCCTGTACGTTAGAACTGGTGTAAATCGTCTTGATGACCGGCTCGCGCTTACCCGGCTCGACGTAGTTGCCGCGCCATTGGCTCTCGTGCCCGCCCCAGCCTAGTAGCGTCGATAAGCCGGTGTGTACGGAGACGTAGCTGTGCCAGACGCGGTAGGAGTCGCCGTTCGCTTCTAGTATCACGTCGTTATCTTGAGAATTTTCGCGCAGCCATTGTATCGCCGCGTAATCATCGGGACGTTGTTCGCGAATGAACGCGCTGCCGTCCAGCGTCGGTTGACCGCGAAAACCGCCCGCTTTGCTGTAGGTTGACGCGAAGGGGTAAATCAAACCTGCCGCGATGAGTACGACGAACGCGGTTTGCCAGATGATGCGAAGTGCCGTGCCGCGCAGGCGCGATAATCTATATGCGGCGTATGCGGCGGCGATGCCCATCATCGTCCACGCTTGATAGTAGAATTTGAAAATCGTGTTCATGCGCGTAGCGAAGTTGTCGCGGAGGTAGACGAATTCGGGGCCGAAAAATAGGAGAGACGCGGTTAGGATTAGTATCAGGGTAAAAGAGTCAGCAGATGGTAGACGGTAGCCGGTAGACGGTAGCCGGATAATTCGCCATAACAGCGCGATACTCCAGGAGATTAGTAGTGCTAGAAGGAGATAAGTCCAGGGATTTGTCACGCGAATGGTTGCCACCGCTTTGAGCACACTGATGAGATCGCCATTGCCGAATGGAGCTTGCGGGTAATGTTGCAAGAATCTATCAACTAATTCGCGCCGCGTGGTGAAGACAACCACCAACGCGCTAAGTAGTACGACAATGGGGGTTAGAATGGTGACGGGTAATATGCCGAGTGTGGTTTTCACCGCGCCTTTTATTCGCGTGGATAGGAGTATCAATAGGCTGAGCACTGCGAAGAACTGAATGCCGATGTAGACGAGGAACTGATGTAACCGCGTGGGGGTGAAGGCGTTGGGTAATAGTCCGCCCGCTTGAGAGCGAAAGCCGATATAGAAGGGCAGGTATAAGATGATACCGAGTATCAATACCCCCGCGCCCCACGTGATGATGTCTATGAGAAAGGCGCGGTCTATGCCGCCATGATGTTTGTACCGCCGTACCGCGTAGACCATGCCGACGATGAATAGATAGATGGGAAAATCCCAAGTGTTGAGGAAGCCCAGCGCGCCGAGTGCAAGGGCATAGAGCGCGAAACGTAAGATGTAATGGGGATTGCGGAAACGACGCGGCGTGAAGTACAATAAATTTTCATCAGCGGAGAGGAGTAGATTTAGCGCGAGGGCGATGGCGAGGAGTGAAAAGGGCAAGCCCATGACGTGGGGGTGCATATCGCCCAACATGAAGCTGAAAAAGGGGAATTCGTCAATGACCTCCGCGACGTTGCCGAAGGTTACATCTTTGATGACGCGGGAGGCGCGCCACCACCACCATGACCCGGGTTGTGGCCAGCCGGCGTTCATCGATTGCTGTGCCAAATCTTTGATGTCGAGCCAGTTCCAGAACGCGGGGGAGCCGATGCCGCGGTCGTGCAGCAGTTCGAATAAGCCTTCGATGTTACCGATGAAGCCGACTAATATCGCGCCGATTATTCCATATGTGATAGGCGCGGAAATGGACGCGGCACGCTGTGCCCCTACAGGTTCGGCGTCTGGCTTGTGAGATTTTACCAAATTGTAGACGATGCTGAACGCGCAGCTCATGGTTAGGGCAAAGAGTAGAGAAACCGCGAGGTTGAAGCTGATGGACGCGGGGACGCCGGATAGTTTCGTCAATACGGCAATTAGTACGTAGCCGAAGTAGTAATAGCTGATGCCAAAACCGGATAGCCAGGGGTCGTGGGGAGGAAATGTGTCGCTGCGCAGGGTCGCGTTGAGGAAGCCGAAGTCCATCGGTTTTTCGGTATGGTTGATGCCGGGGTCGTACATCTTGAGCACAACGAGGTAGGCGAAGGCAAGGAGGAAGATGATCTCGGTCGCCCAAATCACGCGGCGCGGGATATGGATCGTTTCCAGCGAGCGAAATTTTATCCACGATACCGCCGCGAGGGCAAGCAATAGCAGAATAATCGTCACGCGCGTGTTGTGTATGATTTGGAAACTACCTAATAACCATAGTGTATAGCTAATCAGTAGTAATCCTAACGGCTTGGAGAAGGCATAGCCGCGGTCGGGCAGGGCGCGAAAGAGCCAGTTGGTTAAGGGTAGCGCGGCTAAGCCGATAATTTCTATGGTTGCTAACCATATAATGATGTAGAAGATTTGTGTCGTCATGATTTCCTCGCAAATGATGAGTGATGCGTGAAACGTAAAACGTGATGCGTGAAACGTGATTGGCATGTTTGGGGAATGCCGAGAATTGGGGATAATTTTCTGTTGTATGGCGAGTTAGTCAAATTTTGTCCCGCATTTCAGGCATACTTTGGCGTCGGGTAGGAGTTCCGCGTTGCAGTTGGGGCAGGAGAAACCGAATTCCGCGCCACATGCGGGGCAGATTTCGGCATTCGCGCCAATAGCCGCGCCGCAGATGGGGCATATCGCTTGACCGCAATGGAGACATTCGCCGGTGGAGATATCGACACGTTGCGCGCAGTTCGGACAACGGTCGAAAAACTCAGTGCCGCAATGGGGACAGGTTTCCGCGGTGGCGGGAATCGCCGTATCACATTCGGGACAGGTGAACTCAAATTCCGCGCCGCACTGCGGACATACGGCGATATCTTCAGCGACAGCCGCGCCACACGCGAGACATAAAGACTGTTCGCAAGAAGTGCATTCGGATAGTCCTGCCGCGATGCGGTCTCCGCAACTGGGACATCTCAGTATCACCGCGTTGCAATTCGGACAGGTGTTCGCGTTGACGAAAAGTTCAAATTCGCATGAAGGACAGTTGAAGAACAACGACTGCCCACATGCTTCACAAACTGTGTCCGCTTCCTTCACCGCCGCGCCGCAATGTGGACAGATTATCTGTCCGCAGGAGGCGCACATGCCATCTTCGATGAATAACGGCGCGTGGCATCGGGGACATTCTCCGTTATAATCGCGAGATTTCGGTGATTCTAGAATCACCGGCGATTCATTCGCGGTTTCATCGTCATCGGCGAACTCCAAGCCACAGTTGGGGCAAACATCTGCATTTGGGGCGACCTCTGTGCCGCATTCTGGGCAATAAAGCGTGTACTCGTAACCACATTCAGGGCAAATGAATTCATCTTCGCCCATGACCTGTCCACACTCGGGGCAGTAGTCAAATCCGACTTCGATGAACTCTTGGCCACAGTGAGGGCAAATATCTGCGGTGACTCCGATTTTCGCGCCGCATTCGGGGCAAGTGAAGGTGAACTCGTAGCCGCAATTATCACAGGTTAAATCCTCGTCGCCCACCGCCGCGCCGCATTGGGGGCAAAAATCTTGCCCACAGACGGGACAGTATTCTAGTTCAACCGGCGCAGCCGCGCCGCACTTTGGACATGGTAAGGTGTTGTTTGTATCAGGCATCACATTCGATCCTCATCAAGAATTAAAAAACAAACCGCGAGAGATTGTATCACCAATCCCCTGATTCGTCAAGCTGGATTCATAATTTTTGTTATAAAAATTACAATGTTTGAGTATGTACGCGTCATTCCTTAAACTTGACTATGCAACAAGGTTGTGCTAAGATAGTTGTTGTATTATGTTTGGGGGAATTGAAGACTCTGCTGAGAAACTAGTAATCTTACCACAGACATAAAGTTTTTAATGACTATGTATGACCGCGAATGATTTGTTACGCGGTGTAAGTTGTCTTTGATAATTTGCCGTGAGGCGTTGAGTTTCGTCAGAAGAGTCATTGAATAAGATTAAGGAGATGCAAATATGGCTACATTGACTGATTATAATGATTTGTATGATTCTCTACGCCAGATTCTCGAAGATATCGAGGAGACTACGACCGAGGCCGCGGATAGTGGAGTTACCATTTCGATTACAGAGTCGTTGGGTGACATCAGTTCTATGTTAAGGGAAGTGCTTCAAGAAGTGGAGATTGAGCTTGGGGGAGAGATGGAAAGTTTGAGGAATGAATAAAACCGCGCAGGGTGGGTTGGTTAGCCGCCATTCTCGCGGTAGCCAACGAAGGCAGCAGGTATGGTAGGGCTTTCTCAAAGTCGCGCGGTTTATGTAGGACGCGGATACTTCCCGAGTACAAGTTTTTCAGGATTTAAGTCATTTATTCGCGTTAATTCGCGAAAATCCGCGTCCTATTTCTTATCCAGCTTATTAGGGAACAGATCTATTGTGCAAACGAGATGCTTCGCGTAGTTTATCCTCGCATGGGACATTACCTACCTCGAAAATAAATTGGTGTCGGAGACATGGCGCGGTTACCGGGCGATATGCGCATATAATCGCGCCGCGCGC
>CAZSIG010000100.1:0-9826 GCA_964606195.1 uncultured Anaerolineales bacterium | reverse complement strand
CTGATCTACGCGGTGCGCAAAGCCGCGCCCCCTACAGGACACAAAGTGGCGCGGTACAAAGTTGTCGCGCCCGCGTTGAATTCTAGGGATATCAAGACTCTCCCCGCGTTGGCGCAGGATAAATGGGGCGAGCAGATTTTCCGTCCCGAGTTCGCGGGGGAGGATGGGCTGGATTTCAGCGCGTGTGTGCCACTGGGCAAGATTTGCTATATCACCGGGGGATTAGAAATGCAATCACACGAAAAGTATGATTTCCTAATAGGAGATAAACGCCGAAAACTTTTTGTCAAGGATGATCTACTGTCACTCAAGCCTTCGGATAAACATATCAAACCTTATGCTGAAGCAGGAGATATGAAACAACACGTTTTGTGTCAAACGCGCTGGTTAGAATGGGGAACATCGCGCGTCCCTCGAAAGTTACGTCGCCGACGTTTTCCAGAATTATTTGATAGCGAAAAAATTATGGTAGCGCGAATAACCACAGATTATCTCACCGCGGTTTACGACAGGAATCAAAACATTGTTACTAATCATACAATCATTCACAATGTTCCCTACCAACATCTTCTACCAATCAAAAACAAAGTCGCGCGATTATTAGCGCGCCATCTCACCCAAGAAGAATTAGAACAATACAGTGCAGGCACAGAAAAAAGTAAAACCGAAGTAGCGAAGCGGGTAATTGAAGAATATGCCCAAATATCGACAAAGTTCGATGCTCGTTTCCTGACCGCGCTACTCAACGTTAAATGGCTCTCGCGGTATATACTTAGAACTTCGCGGCGCGGTCGTCTCGACTTCTACCCCGACGATCTAAAACAATATCCCATCGCTCGTGCCGATGCAGATACTCAAGCGCGTATTGCCTATTTAGTAGATGAAATCATGTCCGCGAAGGCGGATGTGCAGCGGTGGCGCGATGAGGGACAAAGAATCAACGAAGATGAGATCGTGCTCAATCCGCGTCTGTTTCTGGACTACTGGAACATTTATCGCGGCGATCTATTTGACGCCGCGAATTTCGTCAAGTATCAAATCGAGGGCTACCCCACCGACATAGAAATCGAGGGAACGCGGCTCACGTTTCGCAAACAGCCGCTCTCCTACTTCGAGAGCGAATATTCCCATGTGCTGGAATATCTACGGCTCTATCTGGAAACTAACGCGAATATGTTATCCGCCTTGCCCGTCGCGCAGTTGTACAAGCATATCCTCATTCCGCGTTCGCCGCAGGCGGTGCGCGATTTTATGGACAAGTTGGCAAAAGAGCGTGAGCGTGTTATGCTGCGCTGGATGACCGCCGCGCAGTACGGGGCGTTAATCGAGGAACTCGCCTTTGAGTTGTACGAAGTGGGAGAGGAAAAACGCGAGGATTTGGGAGGTAAACTATATACCTTTGGCGATGTGCCGCCGGAGACCGGTTTCGTGTCTATCTTAGATAACGAGAGCGATAATCCGATGCGCCGCGTCGCCTTTCGTCAAGATGATGTCTGGTATTATCGCGCTGCACAGCCGCTGCCCAACGCGGTGTTGTTGTGGATGCACGATGGGGAGAATGTTACCACCGATTGGCGCGCGGTATAAAAAACTCCCCGTCACTTTCAAAGTGACGGGGAGTTTTCATTTCCAATTCAAGATAATCTGTTCACCTAAGCCACACTTGAGACTCGGGCAAGAACGATCTTGTCATTTTTAGCAATATTCATAATAGTTTGCCCCATCGTTGCCCTGCTCATCTCTACTACATCATTCACGACGCCTTGATGTTGTCCCCCCTTCGCGCTGAATACTTGAATAACCTGATCAATATCCGCCACCAAAGCGGCTAAAATCGGTCCCGTCTTCTTAGATTTTCGCACGCCGATGACCCCCTTGCCACCGCGTCCTTGTGATGGATATTCGGACAGGTCGGTACGTTTAGTGTAACCGCGCTCGCTGATTGTCACCAGATACGCGCCCTTGCGCGCTCGCTGCACCGAGATAACTTCGTCCTTCTTTTCTAAGCGTATTCCGATGACGCCCCCAGCGGATAACCCCATCACGCGGACATCCTCCACCGCGAAACGGATGACTTGCCCCGCATTACTAGTCAGCAACACCTCCACGTCGTCCTCAGTAGCGACCACTGCGCCGATCACCACATCATCCTCATCTAGTCCCATAACTTCAGATACCTCAGAACTGCTCGTCAATACATCTGCTAAAGCGATCCGTTTGATCTTGCCGCGTTTCGTCGCTATAGCGAGGGCACGGTTTTCCTCTTCAACCTCCTCAACAACAGGGATGATAGCAACGATCTTTTCAGCCGGCAAGAGACTCAATTCACCCTGCCCTTCAGCACCTGAAGTGGCACCGTTGAGATCAAGTTCACTGATTTGCTGCACCATTCCCCGAACGGCGCGGCCATGAGTAGTGATGGCAACTAACTGTTGATGGGGTTGAGAGACCAACCAAGTATCCCAATCGCGCACGCCGCCATCTGCTACCGCAGTCCAGCCCATATCCTCATTACGTAATACGCGGGCGAGAACGATCTGATCTTCATCATCAAGTTCCACAACAACCTGGCCCATAGTCGCCCTACCAACCTCGACTACGTTATCCACATCGACTTTATGATACCATCCCTTCGCGGTAATCACTTGAATAACCTGGTCTGTATTCGCGACCAGAGCAGACACAATCGCCCCCGTTTTCTTAGACAACCGCGCGCCTATAACGCCGTTTCCCCCGCGTCCTTGAGTCGAGAATTCAGACAAGTCAGTACGTTTGGTGTAACCGCGTTCGCTGACCGTTAACAAGTACATATCTCGGTGTACTCTCTGCAACGAAACAACTTCGTCCCTTTTACCTAAGCGCATTCCGATGACTCCACCAGCAGCCAAGCCCATCACGCGCACATCTTCCATCGCGAAACGAATGACCTTCCCCGCGGTATTAGCCATGATCACTTCTGCCTCGTCTTCGGTGGCGACCACCGCGCCGACTACAGAGTCACCTTTATCTAATCCTATAACCTCAGATTCATCAGAGCGGCGCGATAGGAGATCTGCTAGTGCGATACGTTTGATTTTACCGCGCCGCGTCGCGATAGCAAGAGCACGTTTCTCTTTTTCCGCCTCTGAGGGAGTCGAAACAATGGCAACAACCTTTTCACCGCGGACGAGGCTCAATTTATCTTGTCCTATAGAACTTGAACTGGAGCCTTTTCGATCCATCACACTGATCTGATGCACCGGAGTCCACAGGGCGCGCCCGTTTGTGGTGATAGCGATCAGTTGTTGGCGCGTATGTGAATCCAACCAATAATCCCACTCGCCTATGACGCCATCTGAAACCGCGGTGCGCCCCATCTCTCCGGTACGATTGACTGCTACCAGCGCGGGTTCATCGGGGAGCAAATCTTCGTCTGTGAGCTGGCTGGGTATATCTCCTATAATCTGCGTACGACGTTTATCACCGTAGCGCTTTTTGAGTTCAATAAGTTCTTTCTTAATCTCCGCCAGAATCAATGCGGGATCTGCCAGCAAACTCTCTAAATAAACGATGAGCTTTCTCAGTTCTTCAGCTTCTTCCTCCAACTGCCGCCGCTCCATGCCTGCGAGGCGTCGCAGTGGCATATCCAGAATCGCTTGTGCCTGTTCTTCGCTCAGGCTGAATTCTTTCATCAGCTTTTCGCGCGCCGTGCGGACATACCGCGAGTGTCGAATAATCTGAATCACGCGATCGATATTATCCAACGCGATCAGCAAACCCTCGATGATATGAGCACGTGCCTTCGCCCGCGCGAGGTCGTATTCAGTACGCCTGCGGATAACTTCGCGGCGATGGTCAATGTAATACAGCATTACTTTTTTCAAAGGTAAAGTGCGCGGTTCGCCATCCACGAGGGCGAGCATGATAACGCCAAAGGTACTACGCAGCGGTGTCAGTTTCATCAGTCTGTCCAAGACAACCATTGGATCGACCGTCCGCGTCATCTCGATACAGATTCGAATTCCTTGGCGATCAGATTCATCGCGCAGATCTACGATGCCTTCAATTTTATCGTTGCGTGCCAGATCAGCGATCTTCTCGATCAAACGTGCCTTGTTGACCATATAGGGCAATTCAGTCACTACTAAACGGTGGCGGTTGCGACTCATTTCCTCGATGTGCGTCACCCCTTGCATAACAATACGCCCGCGTCCCATCGCGTAGGCGCTGCGAATCATATCAGCCTTACCGCCTCCTTTATCCTCGCGGTAGCGATAAATAACTCCCCCTGTGGGGAAATCGGGACCTTTGACAAACCGCATCAGGTCATCAACTGCTACTTCGTCCGCGTTGTCATAATGACTGAGCATATAAATCATACCGTCACAGACTTCACTCAAATTGTGCGGGGGAATATTCGTAGCCATGCCAACGGCGATTCCCGAAGCACCGTTGATCAAGAGATTAGGTACCTGGGTAGGCAAGACGACCGGCTCTTTCAAGCTGTCATCGAAATTGGGAGAAAAATCCACCGTATCTTTGTTAATGTCGGCAAGCATTTCCTCTGCCAAGATGTGCATTCGCGCTTCAGTATATCGCATCGCCGCCGCGGCGTCGCCATCTATACTGCCGAAGTTTCCTTGCCCATCTACCAACAGGTAGCGCATCGAGAAATCCTGCGCCATACGTACCATCGCGTCGTAAACCGCGGTGTCTCCGTGCGGATGATACTTACCGAGCACCTCACCGACGATACGCGCACTTTTGCGATAAGGTCTATCATGCCGTAATCCCATATCGAACATCGCGTATAGGATACGCCGATGTACTGGCTTAAGTCCATCGCGAACATCGGGGAGGGCGCGAGAGACAATGACACTCATGGCATAATCCAGGTATGCCCCCTGCATCTGATCTTTTATACTGACGTTTTTAATGCTTTCCATAATCCCTTCACTTATACTTATAGAAACCTGGCTTTCTCTCGCCTGAACTATCGTCGCGGGAAAAACCAGGTTTCTAACAACTCATCAGAATTATAATATAGTTTAGGCTGATTATCTACTCATCTTCAAGAAGGTCTTCTTCATCAAGTTCCTCTATATCAATTTCATCGAGGTCATCAATGTCATCGACATCTTCCAAATCGTCGTCATCTAAATCATCATCGTCCTCGTCTATCTCTTTTTCATTTTCTGTTTCGTCTGGTTCGTCTTCGTTCTCCGCGATATTCTCTTCCTCCGCGTACAGCCCCGCTTCCAAGATGGCGCGGGCTTCTTCGACTATAGGCGCGACAGGCATGATCGATTCTAGCAACTCCATTTGATCCATCTCTGTAGGCAACCCCTCCAGAATGGGTTCCTCCTCTTCAATAAAAGCCTCATCCTCTTCCTCAGCAATAGCAGGTTTACGATAGCCACTGCCCGCGGGAATGAGTTTGCCAAGGATCACATTTTCCTTCAGCCCTAATAGGTTGTCCTCTTTACCCTCGATCGCCGCGCCAGCCAACACATTGATAGTATGTTGGAACGCAGCAGCAGACAGAAAGCTCTCGGTGTTTAACGCGGCTTTGGTAATACCTAATAAAACTTGCTGACCTTCCGCGGGTACTCCCCCTCGCTCGATAATCTCAGAGTTAATCTCTTCAAACTCCTTAATATCTACAAGATCATTCTGCAATAATTCTGAGTCCCCTTGATGCGTCACGCGGACCTTACTCAGCATCTGACGTAAGATCAACTCAACATGCTTATCGTTAATATTAACCCCTTGAGAACGATAGACTCGCTGTACCTCTTCAAGCAAATATATCAATGTCGCCTCTCGCCCCAAAATGCGCAAAATCCGGTGAGGATTCTTAGCACCTTCGGTCAGTTGTTCACCAGCTTGGACCAAATCATCCTGCTTAACGCGTAGCATCGCCCCCGCGTCAACCTCATAGTCATACTTATCAGATCTCTCTTTGCGCACATAAATTGTACGATCTTCGACAAAGACTTGTCCATCCATCTCCGCGATGATTAAGTCTTCCACACCATCTTCGGTGTATTTCGCAGCTAGAACATCCTCCGCCTTGACGAACTCCCCATCTTCCACTTCCATTTCATAATCCATAGGGAAAGGATATTCGGAGCGCTCCACCTGAGTATCAGTCACCGTAATCACGCGAATACCCTCTTTATTCTCTATAGTTACCCGCCCCGCGATATCCGAGATAATTGCTTTACCTTTAGGGATGCGCGCTTCAAATAGCTCTTGCACACGAGGTAAACCAGAGGTAATATCCGTAGTTCCCGCGATACCTCCGGTATGGAACGTTCGTAGGGTCAACTGTGTGCCAGGCTCACCGATAGACTGCGCCGCCACGATGCCAACAGCTTCACCAATTCCCACTAAGCCACCGCGTCCCAAATCTTGTCCGTAACACTTCACACACAAACCATGTTTTAACTTACAACCGATGGGAGAGCGGACGTGTACCGCCTCAATCAATTCACGTTTCTTTTCTCCAGATTCCGCGTTTATTTGCTCTGCCTCGTCGTTAATCTTTTCGATCGTTTCAGCAATATCTTCAGAGATCAAATCACCGGGCTCAACGATCACCTCTCCAGTCTCAGGATGTACGACACGGGATAACGCGAAGCGCCCGAACAGTCGTTCAGCTATACCCTCTCCCATGCGTTTAGAACTTTCTAACTTTATCCACATACCACTCGAAGTACCACAATCGTGCTCGTTAATTATTGAGTCTTGAGCTACATCCACTAAACGCCGTGTTAGGTAACCCGCGTCTGCCGTGCGAAGCGCGGTGTCCGCCAATCCCTTACGCGCTCCATGTGTGGAGATAAAATACTCCAACGCGGTTAAGCCCTCGCGAAAGTTCGAGCGAATCGGCAATGGAATGATGCGCCCAGAAGGATCAGCCATAAGCCCGCGCATACCCGCAAGCTGGCGAATGGGAGTAAGTCCCCCTTTGGTAGCACCAGAGGTTGCCATGACGAAGATCGGTCCCTCAGGATCGAGATGATCTTTCACCGCATCGGTAATCATCTCTGTCGCGTCAGTCCACAGTTGCACTGTCTTGATATACTGCTCTTGGGCGGTGATCAAACCGCGTCGAAACTGTCGATCAATCTTGCGCACTTCCCCATCGATATTCTCTAAAATCTGTTTTTTAGTAGGGGGGACGGTGATGTCATCAACGGCGATGGTAACCCCCGACCGCGTCGCGTACTTAAATCCTACCGTCTTGATATTATCCGCTAATTCAGTAGTTTTTTCCGGTCCCAATCGCCGATAACATTGCGCGATCAGGTCTTTCAGTTCGCCCTTTGCCATCGGTTCATTGACAAACTGTAATTCTTCGGGAACTATCTGATTAAACAACACGCGTCCCACTGTGGTATTTACAAGCCTCTTTTTTCGGCTACGATATTTGGGCTTGGTGTACAAATCAATCTTCGTATGCAACTCAACTTGCCCCAAAGTGTATGCCATCTCTACTTCTTCAGCAGATTGGAAAATTCGCCCTTCGCCTTTACAACCATCCTCTTCCATAGTAAGATAATAACATCCCAACACCATATCTTTGGATGGTCCAACCACAGGTTGACCACTAGCCGGTAGCAACAGATTATGAGTGGAAAGCATCTTATCCATAGCCTCGTTCTTCGCGGCTTCAGATAAAGGAACGTGAATCGCCATTTGGTCTCCGTCAAAGTCTGCGTTGAACGCGAAACAGACTAACGGATGGATCTGAATAGCATCCCCCTCCACCAAAACCGGCTGGAAAGCTTGAATCCCCAAACGATGCAAAGTAGGGGCGCGGTTGAGTAATACAGGATAATCCTTGATAATCTCCTCCAGCACCTCCCAGACCTCTGGTTTCAATTGTTCAATAATCCGTTTAGCTCCCTTTACATTATGGGCATAGTTATACTCTACCAACTTCTGCATAATGAATGGGCGGAAAAGCTCTACTGCCATCTTTTTAGGCAGTCCACATTGATCTAATTTCAATTTTGGTCCCACCACGATAACGGAGCGGCCGGAGTAGTCAACGCGTTTACCTAAGAGGTTACGGCGGAAACGGCCCTGCTTACCCTTCAGCATATCAGATAGAGATTTAAGCTGGCGGCGCCCGCGCGATGATACCGCCTTACCGCGCCGCGAGTTGTCGATCAAGGAATCAACAGCTTCCTGCAACATACGTTTCTCGTTACGCACAATTACATCAGGAGCACCTAAGTCTAGCAGTTTCTTCAAGCGATTATTGCGATTAATCACGCGGCGATACAAATCATTAAGGTCGCTAGTAGCGAATCGACCTCCATCTAGCTGCACCATCGGACGTAAGTCCGGTGGAATTACGGGTAACATCGTCAATATCATCCATTCTGGGCGATTGCTCGATGCTCGCAGCGCTTCAACAACTTTTAAGCGTTTTGTACTTTTCTTTCTCTTTTGTTTAGACCTAGTAGTCTTAATCTCAGTTTTCAGAACTTCAGCGAGCGAATCGAGATCTATATGCTGCAAAATCTCGTACAACGCCTCCGCGCCCATATCTGCCTTGAAGATATGTCCCCATTTAACTCTAGCCTCGCGATACTCATTCTCGCTCATGAACTCTAGTTCCTTAAGTTGCCGCAGACTATCCCGTTCATGTTTAGCGGTATCGCGAAACTCGTCGATCTCTTTATCCCTTATCGCCTCCAACTCCTCAAGTTGCTGAGAATATTCATAACGTAGCTGGTCTTTCTGCGCGCTCAAGACCGCAATAGCAGACTCATATTCACTTCGATTATCCGTCTCAACCTTATCTATCAAATCTTGGGTGAAATCAGTCAAACGCTGTAAATCATTAGGCTGAACAACTTCTCCAGCATGCACTAAAACATCACCAGACAACGCGAATTTAATATCGTGATCGACCATTTGTCCTAATTTTTGGTTAATAGCTGCTTGAGTATTGGCCGCCGCGCTCATCACTTCATCGGTACGCCCATCCAGACGCGTGTCGAAATCTTTTTTTATTTGACCTAATTCAGCATCAATCTCCTCTAACCTATCCGTCAACGCGTTCTCCATCGCCTCAAAACGTTCACTGTAGCTATTTTTTACCCGATTGATATCGCGTTCCAATTGATCATCTATATGCCGTAAAGCTTTCTGCCGCGCATCCTCATCTACGTTGATAATTATATACTGCGCAAAGTATAGCACGCGGTCCAAATTGCGCCGTGACAAGCCTAACAATATCCCCAAATAACTAGGAACGCGGCGCGTATACCATATATGAGCTACCGGAGAAGCCAACTCAATATGCCCCATGCGCTCGCGACGCACGGAAGAATGAGTAACCTCCACTCCACACCGATCACAAACCATCCCGCGATAGCGGATTTTCTTGTATTTGCCACACGCGCACTCATAATCCTTAGTGGGACCAAAGATTGCCTCGCAAAACAACCCTTCCTTTTCTGGACGAAGCCTACGATAGTTGATTGTCTCCGGCTTTGTCACTTCCCCATAAGACCAAGATTTAATCTGCTCAGGCGAAGCCAAGCTAATTCGCACTGATTTAAAATCTTTCATGTTCATTATATATCACACCCTCTCCTCTTTACCCCCAGGCATATACTTAAAAAACTCTATTAAGCGCGAAAGGGAATTATAAGTCATAAATCGGATACTGTCAACTTAAATTGTACAGTGTACATGAGCAGGACTTACGCAAATTCACAATAATTTCACCGCAGAGAGCGCGGATAACGCGGAGTTTTCTCAAAAAAAATTGGCTCTACGCGGATTCGTGGGGTAGGGCAGGACTTTCTCAAAGTATAACCGC
>CAZSIG010000099.1:0-9933 GCA_964606195.1 uncultured Anaerolineales bacterium | reverse complement strand
ATATTGTATTGCCCCAACGCCGCGCCCTCGGACAACTCTAAATCGCCGTAGAAGGTGCCGAAGTCGTCCAGCGTCAATTGCTCGTTGTAGACTTCCTCGCCCGCCGCGTCGTAGATGCGCACGGTGACGCGGTAATTGTCGGGCAGCGTGTAACTCACATCATCTTCGGCGCGCACGATGCCGCGAAAGTGTACCGTCTGCCCGGCGCGGTAAATCTCGCGGTCGGTGTAGATATGCCAGCGGTACTCCGCCGCGCCATATTCGCTATCGAAGCCGAAATCCCACGGCGAAATTCCCTGACTCCACTCGCCGCTGCCAAGCGTGAACGGCTCATCGCTGAACGCGAAATAATCATGACGGTGATGTTCTTTCACTTCAAACCGCGCCAGTCCGTCTGCGTCGGTAGTGGCGGTGCCATAGCTGTAGTTCTCGCCATCGCGCAGCTCTAAGTCCAATTCCGCCACCGGTCTACCGCTCGCCAAGTCGGTCGCCCACACCAGCACCTCCTGCGCGGCGATTTTCAGGGTCAGATTGATTTTGGTGACGACGAGCAGATGGCGCTGTCCCCAATTATCGCGGCGCACATCGGGCGAATCGACCTCGACCATGTAGAAGCCGGGTTCGAGCGCGCCTCCATTCTCCGCCAACTCGACGCGGGCGTATTCACGCTCATTTTGCGGCGCTTCGACGCGCTCCGTCCATTGGCGTATTGGTTTGCCAGAGGGTTGGTAAGCCCACCAATCGCGCCGCGCCCGCATGAATTCCTCTAAATCGAAGCGGTATAGTTTGAAATTCAGCCTGCTGGTATTGATATACGCGGCGTAGAGGCGCGCAGGTTCGCTGGCGTTGTACGTGCTAGTTTGCCCCGGCACGTGCAGCCGCACCATCGGGTCGAGTTCCCGCGTGCGGAAGCGCACCGTCATTTTTTGCCCGGTCTTATTGCCGTAGGGGTCCGCGATGTTGGGAGCGATTTTAACTTCATACTTGGTCGAGGGTTTCGCGCCGAAATTTATCACGAACGAGTTGTTCCAGGTGTTGAAATAGGTGTAAACCTGCGTGGGCGAAAGTGGGGGCGTCATTTTGATATTCGGCATAACGGTGGTGGGGTCGATCGGCGCGTTGAAGTTGATGATGAAACTGGTGTAAGGTTCGGCGTTGTTCTCGCCATTGCGCGGTTCGGTGCTGATAATCTGCGGCAGCGGCACGGTCGTAAACCGCCACTCGTAATCGGCGCGCATCCCCTCGCCGCCGGACGCGCTAGTCACGCCGCTTTTGACCACCACGCGGTAAGTTGTATCGAAATCGAGCATCTGCGTCGGGGTGAAAGTGAGCGTATTGGTGTAAAACTCGAATTCGCCCTCAACGGCGCGGCTCAGTCGTCCGCTGGTCAAGCTGAACGCGGTTTCGGCGGACGCGGGGTCAATCGGCTGGTTGAAATTAACACTTATCGCAGTCTTGGGCGAGACCAACTCCACGCCCTCGCGCGGCGAAACCCAGACCACTTCGGGGGGATAGGTGGTGAAACTCCACTCATAATCTTCAGCCAGCAAGCCGCCGGTTGTGTCGGTCAAACCTGCCGCGACGCGGGCGGTGTAGCGCGTTCCACCTGCCAGCGCGGGGTCAGGCTCGAAAACATAAACCGAGGTGTTCAACCATTCGCCCGCGCCCTCTACCGGCGGGTCGAAGGTAAGCAAGTCGCTATGGGGATAGCGACCTAGGGCGTTATCCCCATAACGCTCCCCAAGCGCGGTCAGCGGCACGACGGGGCGATTGAACATCACGGTAATCGTACTGTCGGTTTCTACGTCCGCGCTGTCCGCCGCGGGGACAACCTGCGTCACTTCGAGATAGCCGACGGTGCGGAATTTGAAGCGGTAGTCGCTATGGGGATAGCGACCTGTATCATCTGAAGAGCGATCTGTATCACCTAGCCGCGCAGTGACTTCGTAACGAGTGTCGCGCTTCCAATTAGCATCGGGGACGAAACGCATGGTGCGATCGTCGCGCCACTGAAATGCGCCCTTGACCGCAGGCTCGATGGTAAAGTTGCTCTCCAGCGAGGCGCGGTCTACGGCGCGGTCGAAGACTAGCTCGATGGCGCCATCTACGGCAAGCTCCGCGCCGCGCGCGGGGACGCGCTGAATGACTTGCGGCGCGCCTTCTACTTCCGCGGGCGGGGTATATGGTGGCAACGTGGGCTGCTCCGTGGGGGTAACTGGCGCTGCCGTGTCAGTGGGGCGCGCTGCCGTCGCGGTAGGGCGCGGGGTGTTGGTCGGAAATGTGATGTCGGTGACGGTCGGCTTGATGGCAATTTCCGTCGGGGGCGCGGTGGGGGTGGGTAGGGGAACGCTGCACGCGCTCAATATCATGCTAGTCAAAACTAACAAACTCAGTATTTGGTAAATCTTTGGGTATCTCATTTAGTATCCTCCTTTTTGTTTGCGTAAAACGAAAAACGTGAAACGTGAATAAAATACATCGGTTGCGCGGTACCGCTCTCACATCACGCATTACGTTTCACGTTTCACATCCATAGACGCCGCGAGGCTGTTGAAAGTTCCCATAAAGAGAAACCTGGTTTTTAGGCAAAACCAGGTTTCCATGATTAGTTTTCATAAGCCGCGCGGTCTCAACTTATGTTCAGTTTAGCGGCTAATGCCGTTCTGCTCGGTTCGACTAGGATCGCGCCGTCGGCGAAGACGATAGTGGGAATACTGCGCGCTCCGTTGTTCACTTTTTCTACATAGGCACGCCCCGCATCGTCTTGTTGAATATCTACCCAGTTATACGCTATATCATGTTCATCCAAGAAACGCTTGGCGCGGCGCGTGTCGCCACCCCAATTCGCGCCGTAAACTGTGATCTCCTCTCCTTTGTCCATACAGTATTCTCCTATTCAGTCCATACCATCTGCTGCTCGAACCACTGCTGCCCGCCTACATAATCGGGATGGTCGGTGACAGAGCCGCCGAAGGTCTCGCCAGAGGGCAGATCCAACAAGGATATCGCCTCTCCACCATCCGCGGGGATAGCCCAAATTCCCCATTTACCGGCGCGAGTGGAGACAAAGGCGATCCACCGTCCGTCGGGAGACCAGGTGGGCAAACCGTCATCTTGTTGGTTATCGGTCAGGCGCGTAATCTCATTGCCGTCGGCATCCATGACGTACAGTTCGAAAGTATCAGTTCCATCGCGCCGCGACATGAAGGCGATTCTGGAATTATCGGGCGACCAGGCTGGTTGAATATCCATATAGTAGTCGGTCAAAACTATAACATCGCCACCTTCAGCATACATCTTGACCAAACCCGCGCCACTGGCATGGTGCGCCCAATAGACGAGCCAATTTTGCGTGCCCCAATCGGGATACCTGCCGAAGACAGAAACTTCGGGCAGTTCGTTCGGGTCCGCGTACAGGCTACGAACATTCACTACAAACTTGTCATGATCCTGCGCGTTGGAGACGTAAGCGAATTTACCGCCATCGGGTGACCACTCTGGCGCGGAATCCTCAATATGCGTGGTAATATTTTGCCAACTGCCCCCGCCCAAATCGATAGTAGCCAGACCTAGTCGCAAGTTATCCCAAGAGTGTACCATCAACCGCGTCCCATCGGGACTTAGCGCCGGCTCTGAGACATTTTGAATGCCCGGAGCCAGTTCCATACTCGTCGTACCATCCTCGTTGATGCGCGCGATACGGATAAAGTAATCACCAAATCCTTGCCGATATACCGGGAAAATCAATTTTCCTGACAGGAGACGCGGCGCGGGAGGGCTTGTAGGTGCCGCAGTATTCGTAACTGTAGCCTCTGGCGTCGCGGTATCCTCACCTGGGCGCAAAGTACGCGTCGGCTCTGGAGTGTCAGTAGGCTCTGGCGTATCGCTTGGTTCTGGTGTCGCGCTTGGCTCCGGGGTATCGGTCGCGGTAGGCGGCGCGGTCGGCGTATCCGTTGGCGTCTCGCTCGGCTCCGGAGTGTCTGTGGGTGTGTCCGTCGGCAATGGGGTATTAGTGACCGTCGGCGTGTCGGTTGGCGGCGGCGTCTCAGTTATCGTCGGGGTCTCGGTTGGTGTGGGAGACTGGGTAAAGGTAGGCGTGGTTGTTGGCGAAGGTGTAATAGTGAAGGTGGGAAAAGATGTAGGAGTGGCAACGTTAGATACCACCACACCGCGATCGCGCCATATCGTAGAAGCGAATCCTAGAAATGCCGCGCCACATACAAACAGAGTGGAAATTAGCATCAATCCCCCGAGCAGCATCAGCCAGCCGGGGCTTAGTCCACAACCATTCCGCTCTTGCGGTTCAGTTTGTGGATTTTTTTGTCCGGTCGTCATAAGTTAGTTTTAAATCTATCCTCCCAGTTTAGTTTGCCCTGCATAGTAACATCCGCAGAGGAGCAACCATTGTATAACCAATTCCATAATTTTGCAAACGAGTTAAGCGAAGCTATCTCCTACAGTCGCTCCCATGCCTCTTCGATCTCGCGGTTCAGTGCGACGCTGGTCAAGAAGGATTCGCGCAAACCTTCGTCAGTAATGCTCTGTGCTTGAGCCTGTAATAGTTCATGAGCGCGTTTCAACGCTTTCCAGCCTTCAATCAGCGCGCTACGCACCATCATAACGCGGTGGCGGACCCACCAAATCTCGTGCTGAGGATAATCTCCACTTGTATAGCCTGCCTCTATTCGCTCGGTTACGGTATCTATGGATTCTCGCGCCGCGTCCAGTTCTCCCAATGCTAAATATGTCTGTCCCAACCATGCCAAGCTGGCGAGATAGTTACCTTCCTCCGAAATACTTTGCCGAATATCACAAGCGTTCTTTAGGTATTTCTGTGCCTGCGCTACGTCATCCAAGTCCAACGATAATCGCCCCAAGGCATGTAAACAGAAGGCCTCTCCAGAGAGGTTTTTTATATCGCGTTGCACCTCTAATGCTTGAGTCAAATATTCTACCGCGCGACTATAGTCATCTTGCTGTGTATATATTACACCCAAACCGCACCAACAACTTGCCTCCCCATAACGACTGCCGATAGCGTGAAACAACGCGCTGGATAGCTCATAATAATGCTCTGACCGGTCATATTGCCCCAAACGCGTATATATCTCCCCCAAATTAACCATCACTCCAGCTTCACCAAAACGGTAGCCGAATCTCCTAAACAGATTTAAGCTATTTTGCCAATGGGACAGAGCACTCGCGTAATCTCCTTGATTTCTCTGAACTAAGGCTATGTTACTGGAAGTAGCGGCTTTGCCCTGTAGTTCGCCTAGCTCTTCTTGCAAACTCAAAGCGCGGTTAAAATAAGCCAGGGCTTGGGAGAAATTGCCGCTGAAGTAGTGCGCCACACCCAGCGCATTCAATATCTCTGCCTCTTCTTTCTTATTATTTTCGCCCTGGCATAACGCAAAAGCCTGTTGTAAATTTTGTAACGCCTCGGCATAGTTACCTAGTCGCGTGTGTATAAGCCCCAAATTGGTCAGGGGAATAATGGTAGTAATAGGCGCGAATTCGCGCCGCGCTAGTTTTAAGGAGTTCTCAGATTCGGTTATTCCGCGTTCAAACTGGCTGGTGTCTAAATAAAAACGCGTTTTGCTATTGCTCAATTCCAGTTGTCTGACGAGCTTTTTAGGTCCCTTGAAAACACTCACCGAATCAGATAATTCCGTTAAATCAGCCAGACGCAATTCGCGGTTGCCGATTAAGGCATAAATTTGCTCTCGTTCAGATAACAATTCCCAGCGCAGTTCGGGCGCGGAGACAGGAACCAATTCCAAAGCATCATTTAAATAGTGCAAAGCCTTTTCATTATCCTGAGCCTCACTGGCACGCCGAGCGGCTAGTGACAAATAGTGAGCAGCTTTTGCCACATCTCCTGCTTGTTGATAATGATAAGCCAGTTGATCTGCCCGCGAATCTAACTGGCGCGGATACATCATTTCGAGATATTCGCCTATTCTAAGATGCAGTTCGCATTTTTGCGTTGGCTCCATACGCTCATAAAGCACTTCGCGAATCAAGGCGTGGCTGAACATTAGCTCATCCTCAGTAACCAAAGCGCGAATAAGCCGCCAGCGTAACGCCTCATCCAAATAATCAAGTAGTTCCCCTTCGGGCTTGTCAGTTATCACACTCAGAAGCTCATGGCTAAAGCTCCTCCCTATAACTGCCGCGTGTTCCAAAATGCTGAGCGCTCCCGGTCTCAAATTCTGTACGCGGTGTACGATAATATCTTGAATACTCTGCGGTATCCCCAAATCCGATAGCTCAAAGACATCTTCACCCGGCTTTGCTTCGGGAAGCTCCTTATCGCCGAATAAAGTGTTGCTTAACTCTTCTATAAAGAAAGGGTTTCCTTCAGTGATTTGATAAATGGCTTTCGTTATCTGTAGTGGAACTTTTCTCCCCAGCAAATTGCTCAGCAGATATTGGACGTGCTCTAGGGTTAAAGGCTTGAGTTTAATTTCTACGAAATGCTGCCGATTACTCATAGTATACCTTAACCGCGCCAACGGGTGATCATCAGGCAATGTTGTGTCGTTGTAGATACCAACAATCAACATCAATGTCTCGCGGCTGTATAAAGCTATATGTTGCAATAGTTCGATACTAAGTGGATCTGCCAGATGTAGTCTATCTAAAATAAACAAAACCGGTTGTACTCGCGCGATATTATGCAGAAAATCGGTAACGTTTTGAAAAAGCCTAAACCTGTCTTTGTCCGGCGAAAGGGTAGGATTGGCTTCCACACTGGGAAGTACTTGACTAACCGCCGGTACCAGTTTTACTAATTCACCAGCGGTAAATTCCAATTGTTCTGTCAAGATATCCGCGGGGGCGTTGGTAATATAATCGTGTAGCGCGGCAGCAAAGGGGGCGTATGGCTCTTGAATCTCTGTCTCTTCACACCGTCCAAATAGTACTAATGCTTGTTGTTTAACCGCGCGGTCAGCCAATATTTCCACTAAGGATGTTTTGCCCAAACCGGCTTCTCCCCCCAATAACACAAAGCGGCCCACTCCGGCAAGTGCGTCCTTAAGATATTTTTCCAATTGTTGTAACTCTCGCTTACGTCCAACGATGTTGCGGGGCGCTCGCAGCTCGCGTGGTTGAGGAATGTCATGCAGCGCGGTGTCACTACAGACTTCCAGGTTTCTAAGCACTTGTAAAACTTGTATTGCAGAGGGGTATCGATCCTGAGTTTTCTTGGAGAGCAGGCGAAGAACTATATGTTCCAAAGTACGTGAAATATGTGCAACTAAACCACGCGGGTGAGGAGGATATTCATACTGGTGCGAGAAGATCAATTCGTCTTCGTCTTCTAATTGAAACGGTAGTTGACCAGTCAACAACTCATACAGTATGACTCCGACGGAGTACAAATCGGAAGTTATATCGGGAGGATCACCGCGCAGTTGTTCAGGAGATAGGTATTGTATATGTCCTCGCGTTAGCCAAGTATGCCCGGCTAATCGCGGAGATAGAGGCGTTAAGAACCCGGTCAACTTCACCGTGGAATCGGCATTATCTCCGATCAGAATCTGTTCTGGGTATAAATTACCATGTACCAGACCGCGATCATGTATGTGCGCCAGGGCAGCCAAGACGTCGACAATGTAGTCCACTGCTTGTTGGGGGGCAAGAGTCGGATTGCCACTAGTCTGTCCTTTAATCATATCTCGAAGAGTTGTCCGCGAGACCGCTTCTTGTACTAGATAAATCCAACGTTCGTGGCTGGCACGCGCCAATACGCGCGGTAGATAGTTATTTTGATCGTCAGAATATCCCTGCACACGTCCCATAATTCGCGCAATAGCCGGGCGTCGTAAAAAGGGAAAAATCACATAGATGTGAACAGCAAGCCCCTTTTCAATGTCCTGCGCGGTATATATCACTCCCCAATCAGACACCTGAATCATTTCGTCCAGGCGATAACGCGCCCCAAAAACTTGCCCCTGCAATTCCAAAATATTAGGCTTCATAAGCCTTAAAAGCGCTGTTTTTAGATCAGGGTAAACAGTAAAAACAGTAGTATATCCCGACTCATCTAAAAAGTTCTTAACATTAGGTTTGGCGGAAAGCAATACAGGCGGTAACAACCCCACACGGTCAGAGATAACAATAATCTCTTTTAACCCCGCGATATCCAACACCTCTAAGTCTGACAGATCGAGAAAAACGACCGAACAATCCTTTTGAGAAGCCACTTTTTGCAGCTTTCGCGTAATAATCGCCATTTGTGCTTGCTGTAGGTGCCCAAATAGTTCAAGTACGACCGCGTTACCGATGTCGCTTTCTTGTATAGTCAAAGTGGGCTGTGTACCCAATTCCACTACTAAACCCTCATAGCCAACGATGATTTCGCAAGGGGGACGCGAAGGATCCAAGGCGAGGTATCGTCGCGCATTCTCCGCTAAATCCCAAACTTGTTGATCGCTGTTTCTAGGTTCATGATGATAGGTAACCAGTTTCTTGACTCCAGCACGTGTAGCAATGTCCGCGAGGATCAACGCCGAGCTATGTCCCCAATCCTCTTTCGCGATACTCTCACGGAGAGAATACTGAGTATCACCTAGCAAGACGTCCGCGTCGGCAAAGAAATCCAAGAAACGGCGGAGACTCTTCTCATCCAATTTCTTATATTCGCTGTCCGACGCGTAGACGAAAGAATGGTCACCATCATCAAAACGATAGCTATAGCTACCCCCCGGATGATTTAGTTTCATGTGTTTAACTGTTACATTCCCAATAGTGATAACCTCTCCATCGGAAATGTGTACGAATTCCTTGTTGGCAGGGAAATAGTCCAAACTCACTGGAAATAGATAAGGAGTAGTTTGCTGATGCTCGAAATAGAAGCGGGGATTCTCATGAGCAGCATAAACAATGACGCGATTGCCGGGAAAGAACAACGGCGCGAAGAAGGGGAATCCCATAATATGATCCCAGTGCATGTGAGTCATAAATATATGCGCCGTTCCCTCTCCGCGCCCAAATTCTCGACTCAGAAGAGAATACCCTAACATTCTAATCCCTGATCCCGCATCTATGATGATAAGGTGTTCACCGGTATCGATTTCCACGCAAGAGGTATTACCTCCAATTGTACCGCGCTGAGGCAGAGGTAAATCTGCTACGTAGCGAGCTACTGCCTCTTCATCACGCGGGTTTACATCACCCAGCCCCGCGATGGCTCGGCGAATCTTTTCCTCGATAGCCTCAGAAGTAGGAGGGGTAGGGAGAGAACCCCTGACCCCCCATAACCTTATCTTCATCATACTTGGATATTATAACAAACAAGAGCACTCATGGCAATTAGTAATGTAGCAGCCAACATTTTCTTTCCCCACCTGTCCTGCCCTTGTCACTTGTGCGTCATCCTACTCCATCGCGCCTACTCATATTTGATGCTCCTTTCTGCTTATGCTATAATCCGCTTGCCGCAATAGCTTGTGACTGTTGCGGCGACACGCCCCGCGCTTCAAGAGGAAGCGCGGGGCAGTATCATTATTACCATCTATTCTAGCACAAAGTTCCGAGACTGTCAACTTCTGTCAGGAACTACGCGGAGGCTTAAGTTCCCCGTCACCTATAAGGTGACGGGGAACTACTTTTATCGGTCTCGCCTCCATACATAGCCGATTAGCGTTGCCAAAAAGCTACCCACTAAAAGGATAACTCCAGCCTCCGCGACGCTCTCAGCACCTCCAGTACGCGGTAACATCGAAGGCGATTCGGGCATCCACCAGGCGGGATAAGGCATCCCAGGGGACCACCAGGGCGGCGGAGTCCACCACGCGGGTGGAGTCTCCCACGTGAACCAGGGGGTGCCAGGTGTCCCCCACGGCGGTGTCTCCCAAGGAAACCAAGGGGTACCAGGTGTCCCCCACGGCGGTGTCTCCCAAGGAAACCAAGGGGTACCAGGTGTCC
>CAZSIG010000098.1:0-9944 GCA_964606195.1 uncultured Anaerolineales bacterium | reverse complement strand
AAATTCGTGAAATTAGTGGCAGATTTTCCCTTGCATCCCCCGAAATTAAGGTACGACAGAATCATCCTCCACTAACTGCGCCTCCGCGCCTAATTCCTCAACCGCCATCTTTATCAACGGGTCTTTCAGCAAGGGATCGCCCGCGTCGTCGTTTGGAGATTTCTCTGTGTTCTTCGGCATCTTGGTGACACATTCCACTGTACATGGTTGCCCAAGCACATCTGCCAACACGCGCTCTACTAATTCTTTGTTATCAGCTTTGCTAATTTGAGAATAATGGAACTTATGTTTGAACAGCAAAATTACTTTATTCCCCGCGATATCCTCCGCGGAGCAATCTTTCATAAACGCCTCGACTCTAGCATCGTATGATTTAAGCGTGTTCATGAACGACGTCCACCGCGCATGAATATCTGCCATCGTTATCTCACCCTCCACCGGCGCCAAAGGTTCGGCAACGGTTACGGTAGGTTCTGGCGGGGGTGGCGCGGGCGTCGGTTTCGCAACGGGAGGTGGCGGTGCACTCGGGCGTGGTGGCGCGGGAGCAGCAGCTACCTTCGCGGTGGGGGCTTCGCGAACAGTTTGCGGCGCGACCGCCGCCACAGGAACAGGCTCATCAGGCAAAGTCGTCGCGGTGAAGGCTACTTCCAGCGGCAATTGCAATAACACACCGCCCGCCTTCTGGCTACGTCGCTGTGTGAGAGCTTCATTAAATAAGTTGACGATTTTCACCAACCGCGGCAGGGGCAACTTCGGTGCTTGCTGCTGCATCTTAGCCAGTATCTCTTCGGTGACATTTCTGAGCAACTCTCCGCTGTCGTCGCTCTTCAATAACAGCAAACCGCGCAGATATTCTAATAATTCGAGATTAAACTGCCGTGGGTCAATTCCTTCTTCTACGACGCGATTGATCAGATTCAAACCGCCGCTCAAGTCTCGCGCGATGACGTAATCAACCAGTTCCCCAACCGCCTGAGATGACGCCGCGCCCAGCACCGATTGTACATAATCGAACGAGATACGCTCTCCCGAAGCGGCTAACTGATCGAGCAGGCTCTCCGCGTCTCTGAAGCTGCCAGTCGCCTGCCGCGCGATCATCTCCAGCGCCGCGGATTCTATATCGATATTCTCCGCCGCGCAGATTTTGTTCAACTTTTTCAGCAAATCTTGCAAGGAAACGTGCCGAAAATCGAACCGCTGACAGCGCGATAGAATCGTCGCGGGCAGACGGTACGCCTCCGTCGTCGCCAAAATGAAAATCACATGCTCCGGTGGCTCCTCCAGCGTTTTCAATAGCGCGTTAAAGGCTTCGTTGGTGAGCATGTGCACTTCGTCAATCAGATAGATTTTGTACGTGCCCTCGCTCGGCGCGAAATTGACGCGCTCGCGTAGTTCCCGAATCTCGTCGATGCCGCGATTGGATGCCGCGTCGATCTCGATGAGGTCTAAACATCGCCCCTCGGTGATACTCTTACATAGTGCACATTCGTTACATGGTTTATTCTCACTATCCGAAAGGCAGTTGACCGCTTTCGCGAGGATGCGCGCCGTCGAGGTCTTGCCGGTACCGCGCGGTCCCGCGAAGAGATAGGCGTGGGCTACGCGGTTATCACGCACCGCGTGACGTAATGTGCGGACTATATTAGGCTGCCCGATTATCTCGTCGAAATCCTGCGCTCTCCACTTTCGATATAATGCCTGCTGCGCCATAAAATTCTCCTTTCAGCGAACCGAAATCAGATCTTAGACAAACATTATACTACAGGGTATTGGATTCTGAAAAATCCCCCGCGAGTTAATCACGAATGTCGCGAATTTGCGAATAGCCCGCATAAAAAAGCAAGCAAATGCGCGTAATTTGGCCATTTGGGTTATTCGTGATCTATATCCAACTCAACTGAACCAGTCTCAAGTAAAAAATAGCGCGCAAATAACGCGGATATTATGAGGTATATTGCGTCTCTTTGAGATATGTAGTATAATAGCTCCAATCGTAACTTTAGATAGGCAGCAAGAGCGATGAAAAATAGCAACGCGATGAAAATCGAACTACAGAAAGTTCCGTTTTTTAAGGACTTACCTGAAGACGCGCTTGAAGCTATCTCAACCAAGCTCCGCAAAGAGTTTTATCCCAAAGACACGATAGTTTTCACTGAAGGCGATCCGGGCGACGCGCTTTACTTAGTTGAATCCGGACAGGTCAAGGTCTTATCTGAAATCGGGGGCGAGGAGCGGATCTTCGCCTATCTCGGCGCGGGCAATCCCTTCGGAGAAATGGCAATACTAACCGGTGAACGACGCACGGCGACGATTCGCGTCGTTATAGACGCGACGTTATGGGTCCTATATAAATCGGACTTCGAGGAGTTGCTGGAAGAGTACCCGGCGATATTAAAACCGCTCACGCAAGAGTTGAGTCGCCGATTGCGCAGGACGAGTCGCCAACCCACCGAAGAGGCGCGGCACAAAATCATCGCGGTGCTAGGCGCAAAAGTGGGCGAACTAGCCCAAAGCCTCGCTTGCCAAACAGGGGAACGAGTGCTTTTATATAACGTGACCGAACGCGAGCTGCCTTTATTGCTAGAAAATTCTGGCGTCGTGATCCGCACCGCGGAAAGAGGATTAAGCCCCGGTGAGTTAGCCAACGAAGTTAGCCGCGTAGTGGAACAAACTGATTGGGTTTTGCTATATCTACCCCCGCGCGAAGATGCCATAACCCTGAAAGCGGTGGACCTGGCTGATCTAATCATCTATATCGGAACGCAAAAACAAGTTTGGATGCGCAAACTGCACGATAAACCATGCTGGTCGATCAGCGCGGCAGGCGAGGAGATAAATCGCGCCGCGCGCAAACTGGCACAGCGCACAGTAGGCTTAGCTCTCTCCAGCGGTAGCGCGCGCGGGATAGCCCATATCGGAGTACTTAAAGTATTGAAAGAGGAAGGTATCCCAATTGATATGATTGCCGGTACCAGCGCGGGGTCACTGATGGGCGCGCTGTACAGCTCTGGTATGTCCATCGAAGAGATGGCTGAGTGGGCGACGAATATGCAAAGCATGGTCAAATTCCGCAGCGGATTATGGGATTTCAACCTTATACCTCCCTGGTCGGGCATCATTAAGGGGCACAAGACGGCCGAATTTCTGCGCGAAGTACTTCAGCACAAGACATTCGAAGATTTGTACATTCCGCTTTATATTGTCGCCGCAGATGTGTTGACCGGTCAAGAGGTAGTATTCGATGAAGGTGATGTAGCCCAAGCTGTCCGCTCTAGTATCTCCATTATTGGCATATTCTCTCCCGCGCGATATAAGCGCCACTATCTGATCGATGGAGGCGCGGTCAACCCGGTGCCTACAAGTGTACTAGCGCAACGCGGCGCGGACATCATCATCGCTTCGAGCGTCATTCCTAGTCTCGAAGACCGCGCGGGCTATGGGCGGCGTAAGGACATTGGCAAGAAAGCTCCCGATTTCTTCGGCGTACTCTTCGGCATGATGGAAACTATGGAAAGTGAGATAATTAAGACGCGCATGGGTCCGGCGGACATAGTGATTCGCCCAAGTGTCGAGAGCATCACAACGATGGAGTTCGACCGCGCGGCGGAGTTCATCGAACTAGGGGAACGCGCGGCGCGGCGCGAGATCGCGCGCATCAAAAAATTACTAGCGCCTCGCCCGACGCGGGGTTGGTTCGGGGATAAATAGGTTAGAACTTACGCAAGTTCAGAATAATTTTACCGCCGAGCACGCGGAGAACGCGGAGTTTTGCAGATAATTCTTTAATGCACCGCAAATATGGCTTACAATGAACGTTTATGACCGCTTATGATAGTAAAAAGATATTTCTCTGCCGCTGCTCCGCGTCCTCAGCGCTCTCTGCGGTTAATCAATATATGTTTTGCGTAAGTCCTATAGGTATTAATTGGGGGCAATTAAAACTATGGCGAAAGAGAACGACAATAAAGATAGAACGATAGAGGTACTACAAGAGGAGAACGAACGATTGCGTACTACGCTAATCTCGCTCACCAAGAAAATCAGCGCGCAAGAGATAATCCAAGAGGTCGCGCGCGATATCAGTTCGGAATTGGAACTAGTACCACTACTACAGAAAATCCTAGCTTCCGCGATAGAGGTTATGGAAGCTAAAGCTGGTTCGCTGCTGCTGCATGATTCTGCCACAGATCAACTGGTGTTCGAAGTTGTGCACAGTGAACACGATGGCGAATTGAAGAACACGAGTATGAATAAGGACGCGGGGATCGCGGGCTGGGTCTTCACGCAAGGTAAGCCCCTAATCGTCGATGATGTCAAAAAGGACGATCGTTTTTATAAAGATATCGATGAGAGTTCCGGGTTTCAAACTACTAACATGATCGCTATCCCGCTAAGAACGCGCGGTTCGGTCATCGGCGTGCTGGAGGTGCTGAACAAAGTATCTGGGGAGCCATTCGATAATGATGACATCGACATCCTCACCATCTTAGCCGCGCAGTCGGCAACCGCGATTCAAAACGCGCAGTTGTTGCACAGTGTGCGCCAAGAACGCGACCGTATCTTGGGCATTGAAGCGGACGTGAAGCGCAATCTATCGCGCGATCTTCACGATGGTCCAGCGCAGATCATCGCGGGCATCGTGATGAACGCGGGATTCATACGCAAGCTGCTGCGAAAAGATCCCCAAATGGCAGAAAAAGAGTTGATTGAGATAGAGAAGATGGCAAAACGCGCCTCTCATCAGGTACGCACCTTAATGTTCGAGCTACGCCCCCTGGTTTTGGAGAGTCAAGGACTAGCCCCCGCGTTAGAATTCTACGCTCAAAGATTACGCGAAGATGGCAAATTGAAGTGGGATAGTAAAGAAACTAGTATCGAAGTCATCACCGAAGGCCCCGAACGTCGGCTCGAACCGAAAGCGGAAGCGCTCGTTTTCTCGGTACTGCAAGAGGCTTTAGGAAATACTACTAAACATGCTAAGGCGGAAAATGTCTGGATCAAAATCGTAAACCGCGAGGACAAGACCATAGCCAGCATTGAAGATGACGGCAGAGGTTTCGATGTGAACGAAGTAATGGCGTCGTATGGTACGCGCGGTAGTCTGGGCATGATTAACATGAAAGAACGCGCGGAGATGATCGACGCGGAATTCACCATAACGTCCGAAAAGGATAAAGGGACGCTCATTAAATTGGAGATTCCTTATAACGCAACTTAAAAACCGGATAAGGTATGAGACTAGAATTAAAACGTAAAACGTAAAGCGTAAACCGCGTCACTTAACTCCAGCTTTGCGCTTTACGTTTTGCATTTTCCCCATTACTACTCGTTTTGGCACTGGTTCAGTTCTATTGGATTTCGGATAAATCAACGCAATTTAATCACGAATGTCGCGAATTTACGAATAGCCCGAATAATAAAAGAGGAAATTTCGCGTAATTTGGCCATTCGTGGTATTCGTGATCTATATCCAACTCAACTGAACCAGTACCCTACTCGTTTTGGAAAGGATAATAATGTTTGTTGGAAATGACATTGCTCAATTGATACATCAAGCTATAGGCGTGGCACAAGCAGAGGGTGATTTACCCGCGTTTGAAATCCCAAATATCCCCGTCGAACATCCTAAACAAGCCGAACGCGGGGATTACGCCAGTTCCATAGCCCTAGCCACCGCGCGGCTCGCCAAACGCTCCCCGCTGCAGATCGCGGAGGCGATTGTGAAATATCTCCCCCGCGCGGAGTATATCGGCAAAGTGGAAATCGCGCCTCCCGGCTTTATCAACTTCTGGTTCAGCGATGCCTGGCTCACGCGGCAGGTCGAAGAGATCCTCCGCGCGGGAAATGAATTCGGTAACGTTGACATCGGTAAACGCAAATCGGTGCAGATCGAGTTCGTCAGCGTCAACCCGACGGGCCCGATGCACATGGGATCCGGGCGCAACGCGGTGATCGGTGATACTTTAGCCAATGTTCTGAATGCCGCGGGTTACCGCGTATACCGCGAATATTACATCAACGACCGTGGCACCCAGATTCGCGTTTTCTCCGAGAGTCTCTACGCGCGATATGCTCAAGCATGTGGCGTGGACGAGCCGATGCCGGAGAAAGGTTATCATGGCGCGTATATGGCGGACTTGGGAAAAAAGATCGCTGCGGAGCATGGAAATAAGTTCTTGGAGATGAAACGAGAAGATGCGCTCGCGGAGATCGGGGAAGAGGGCTTAAAGCACACCATCGCGGGCTTGCGTGAAGATTTAGCGCTCATAGATGTACACTATGATAAATGGTTTTCCGAGCGATCCCTGTTTCAAGATGATACATACACTCAAGTGATGAAAATACTGCGCGACAACGGCTTCATCGCGAAAAAAGAGGGCGCGGTCTGGTTCACCTCTACCGAGTTGGGCGAGGATAAGGACAACGTGTTGGTGCGCTCCGATGGAGAACCGACATACTTTGCCTCTGACATCGCGTACCATTACGATAAACTCGCGCTGCGCGGTTTCGATTGGGCGATCGATGTGTGGGGCGCGGATCATCACGGGCACGTGCCGCGTATGAAGACCGCGCTCAAGGCGTTGGGTATCGCTCCTGACCGGTTGACCGTGATCCTCTATCAACTCGTGACTCTCAAACGGAGTGGCGAAGTGGTGCGCTTATCTAAACGCACGGGAGACATAATCACGCTCCGCGAAGTGGTGGAGGAGGTGGGGGCGGACGCGACGCGGTATCATTTGCTGGCACGTTCGCCTGAAGCACAGATGGATTTCGACCTGGATTTGGCGAAGAAACAGTCTGAGGAGAATCCGGTCTACTACGTGCAGTATTCACACGCGCGCATTTGCAGTATTATCGAATATGCGCAAGAGCGCGTCGCCAATTTCGTTGATGGTGACTTAACTCTACTGACTCACGCCGCGGAGCTTGATTTGATTCGGCAGATGCTCCGTTTGCCAGAGGTGATAGAACAAGCCGCGCAGAAACTCTCACCGCACACCCTGCCGTTCTACGCGCAGGAACTTGCGGCGCAGTTTCATTCATTCTACACGCAATGCCGCGTGGTTTCCCACAATCCAGAGGATGAACCGATAAGTAAAGCGCGGCTCAAATTAGTTCACGCGGCGCGAATTGTGTTGGCGCGAACTCTGCGGTTGATGGGCGTGAGCGCGCCGGAGAAGATGTGAAAAGGACACTGATTAGTACTGATAGTCGAACGCGTTTTTAAGATGAAAACTTTCCTGAAGTGGTTAATCTCCTGCTTCTTTCCCAGTAAAGCTGCCGATAAAGTTGAGACGATCACCTGGTCGGAGATAGACATCCTCGACCGCGCGAATAATCTGCTCATCGACGTTCGTAACCCCACCGCGTATGCGCGCGGCGCGATTGACGGCGCGGTCAACATTCCAGCGGAACAGTTGCTCGATAACATCGACGAGCTGCCTCAAGATAAACGGCTCGTGCTCTACTGCGTTTTCGGACAAAATTCCTATGCGAAGGGCGTTGAACTGAGCGAACGCGGCTTCGATGTAGCCAATTTGGAAGGTGGCTACGTCACTTACTTGTATCACAAAGAGCGCCAGAATGAAAAGTCAGCGGATTTAGCGGTATGAGCGAATTTTAGGCATGGTTCAAGTTAGTTTTACCCAAGCGCGCTAGCCCAAAACGTGTTTCTGTGCGAAAATACGCTTGGTTCAAGTCATTACAGCAATTTAGTACAGGAGGTGTAGCCGAGATGACATCACAGGATCTGAACGAACTGACATAGCTATAGCGTATTGGGCGGCGCGAGAGAAACGAGACGGCACGGGGGCGCGGCTGGCGAGCGAGTACGAGATATCGCGGCAAACGGTGCCCCCACATCGCATGTCAAGCGTGTGAGCGGTTGTCTGCCATACTGGAGCCTGGACGACACGAGCCCGCACCGGTAGACCAAACGGTGGTCGTCACGCGAGAGCAGTTGACGCGCGGCTGTGTGGTGCTGACCGAAGTGGGGGCGAGCCAGCGCGAGGACTCGTTCTGCTTGGGGGCATTGCTGAGCCGTGAAACGAGTGGCTGAGTGGTTCGCCCTGATCGACTTGGAGACGAGCCAGGTGCGCAACCCGGTGGCCGGGGCCCAGAGCCTGCGTACCTGGGGCGCGGAATTGCAGGACGGGGAAGGCCGCAGCTACGAAAAGTTGAGCCGGAACCTCGCCAGCTTTGCCACTGACCTGTTCAGCTACCAGCCAGTATTGGCCGAAGCGCTGGCGCCTGTGATCGGCCGCTGGGGAGCTCAGCCCATTCGCGCCTTGGCCCGCATCTGGCCGATTGAAGCCGCCGAACACCGTCATCCTCTCCCACTGGCCGAACAACAGGCGCGCCGAAAACTGTGGGCAGATAGCCCGGCCGAAGCCGTCACCGCTCCCATCGAACTCCCCATCACCCAAGAAGATGATCGCGGCTTCTGCGGGCACCACGGCCTGCACTTGGGCTACTAACTGAATATGGGTCTCTTCGGGAAAGTGCCCTTTGTGGCCGTGGACCACGAGCCACGCCAGCGGGAGCGCCCGTTTTTTGTAGATGACGCTGACCAACAATACCCCGCAGCCCCGGCTCACTTCGCGGCCATCAATGGCCAGCAGCAGGGGCCCCCGGGCCGCTAAGCTGCTCAACAAGGGCGCGATGAAGGGTAAGAAGTGGAGTTCAGCCTCAATACCTTGATTGTGTACCCAGCGCGCGAACTTTTTGATCCGACTTTCCACCTTGGTGCCGTCGGGTACTTTACTGGCGATGTGCGACAAGTTGGTACTCTTACTGCCTACAATACCACTAATGAGCGCCGCCAAGGTATTCAAATGCCGGGCCAGATTACCTTGGGGTTCCTGGGGATAGAGTTGTTTCAGGGCTTGCCGAATAGCTCGATATCTTTGCTGATTATCACTCATAATTAGAACCTCCTAATAGTTATTGAGAGATCTTATTGTACCCTGAAATTCAACCCATGAAAAAAGTGCCCGGTAGTGAAGCACCATACAAGATGTCAGCCGGAAGGAAAATGTGGGCTACGATGCGGTTGAAGGAACTATTGATCGTACAATCTGCTCCCAGGTAAATTGGGAGAAGCACAAGGAGTTAGGCGTCATCGGCATAGCCGAGATCGCGATGAAGAAAGGCCGCAAAAATTAGGTGGCGATTATTACCCCCCAGAAAGCCAATGGTCGAGTGGGTGTCTGGGGCATTCTGGAAGATCGCAAGAAGGAAACTGGGCGAGAATTCCTTGAAAACATCCCTGAACGGCGCCACAGAACCCTCCAAACCGGCTGCACGGACATGGGGGACGGTTATGTCAATGCCGCCGAAGAATTCGCCGCGGCCCATGCGGAAGTTTCTATTGAGGTGGTTATCGACCGTTTCCATGTCGCCAAAAATTACCGTGATGCTGTTGATAAGGTGCGCAAGCAAGAAACCCGTCGGCTAAAGAAGGAACTCTCAGAATCTGCCTACCGGGAAATCGTCCAGGGCACCATGTGGATTGTCAGGAAGAAAAACAGCCTGTTGGAACCAGAAGAGAGAGCCAAGCTCAAACGCTTATTTGAGTACTCCCCGCAACTGAAGACTGCTTACACTCTTCGGGAAGAACTCACCTTGATCTTTGATATGCAGTTATCCAGAACAGAAGGCAAGAGATGATTGATGAAATGGCGAGAAAAAGTCCTCCATAGTGGTCTAGCCTGCTTCAATAAATTCCTGCCCCCCCTTGATAACTGATTGGACAAAATTGCAAACTATTTCACTGATCGGCTCAATAGTGGTTTTGTGGAAGGGCTAAACCACAAAGTCAAAACCATCAAACGGCGCTGCTACGGTATTCTTTGCCCCGAAACAATGTTTCAGCGTCTTTACCTTGATTTTGAAGGGTATCGCCGTTTTGATCAATTTGCACCTGTTTATACTGCTACCCCGTG
>CAZSIG010000097.1:1469-9947 GCA_964606195.1 uncultured Anaerolineales bacterium | reverse complement strand
AGAGAACACAGAGAACGCGGAGATTCACGGGAAAGATTTTTTGTATCTGTCATACCCAGTCATAAATATTCATTAAAAGCCACGCTCGCGGCGCGATAGATAACTATCCAGAAAACTCTGCGCCCTCCGCGCCCTCGGCGGTAAAATTATTCTGAATTTGCGTAAGTCCTATTTAATATAACCTTTGTCGTCTAAAAAAATATGACTTCGATGATTTGATATGACCGCGTATGATGGTTACAAAATTATTTCTTTAAGAAAACTCCGCGTCCTCAGTGCTCTCTGAAGTAAGTGATGGGGGAAAAGTTATATCATAATTTAACCACTAATTTTTTCCGTCAATGATACTCATACGCGGTCAAAAATTATCATACGAAGCAAAAATCACCTTAGTGTTCTTTGTGTCCTTTGTGGTTGAATAATGACCATTTTTATCGTCACCTATCATTTAACCCCTACGCTGCGGTTAATTACTACGCGGTTTGCGTAAATCATCCTTCAATTAACGGTAATAGCTTCTGTTTCCAAATACTTTGCCAAGTAAATTTTCCCAATACGCGCTTGCGCAATCGGTAGGCGCGGTCGCGAGACAGGCAATCGGTAATCGCCCGCGCTACAACCTCCGCGTCGCCATCAGGGTCGAAGCGGTAGACCCACTCCGAGCCGCTCTCGCGAATGGGGGGAATATCACTGGCGAATATCGGTACGCGCGCCAATCCGGCCTCTAAAATCGGAATGCCGAATCCCTCGCGGCGGCTGGGAAATAATAGCACATCGGTAAGCTGGTAAAAATCAGCTACCACTGCGTCGGGTACGAGCAACGATTGCCCCACGTCGTCTTCTTGTTCATAGAGGAACAACACCCGCTCAGTCACATTCAAATCATGGCGCAACTGTTGCAGCCGCGCCAGATACGCCGCGTTCGTGGGATTGTGCGGTCCCGGGGGACCGGTCACCACTAATGTCGCGAGCGGCATCAGCGGCACCAGCGCGCCCATGACTGCAATAGCGAACTCGATGTTTTTGCGGCGTGTCACGCGCGCGGGGAGCAGAATCAATGGCGCCGCCGCGAGTAGGTCCAATTCCGCGACCAATCGCCGCGTGAGCGGGTTCAGGCGCAGGAATTCCTCTGGGGCAACCCCCGGAGTGACGACAGTAATATCCGCCGACGATATACCGAGCAGTTCAGCTAAACGTTCGCGGCGGTGTTCCGATACGACTACGTATTGAGTCTTATTCCACGCGGTGCGCAACAAATTCCAGGGGTACCCATCGTGTAAATCAGGAGTGTACAGCGCGTCTTGCCAAGCGAAATCGTGGCACCATGCTAGTAATCGCGGTCCTCCCTCTTGAATTATACGATGCAGCGCGGCGGTGAAGGCGAGATTTTTGTGCAACGTCAGTACGTTATGGACGATGCAAATATCCACATCGGTAAGATGTGCTTGTAATTCCGCGTATATCTCCTCGCACAGCGTCGTAAACTCGTTCGTCACCGCACCTTGTGCCAACTCCGCGTTCACCTTCGCGACGCGGTCGTGGCGTGAACCCAGCAGCGGGATTTCGCGTGAATCCACACCTTCGTAAAATGGCGCGACGCGCCCCGCGAGGACGCGCACAGCACACCCCGCGTCTGCGCAGAGCCGCGCGTGATGATAGATGGTAACCTCCACTCCGCCGATAGTGGGCGGCGCGGCGTAGTGTAACATGGCAATATTTTTCATAATCTTATTATAAATAATTTCTCGCGTTTCTCCAAAAACTACTATAGGACTTACGCAAAATCGCACTACAATTTACCGCAGAGAACCCAGAGGACGCGGAGAGTAGCGGAAAAGATTCTTTGTATCTATCATCCACGTTCATAAGTGTTCATTACAGGTCATATTCGTGGCGCGATAAAAAATTACCTAGAAAACTCTGCGCTCTCCGCGTGCTCGGCGGTAAAATTATTCTGAACTTGCGTAAGTCCTGTACTAAAGGATAAGGTAAGACGCGAGTTAGGTGCAACGCACTTTGGGAATGCGTCGCACCTAACCCTGCCCTCACTCAGTGCGTTCCGCGCCTCTGTGGTTCAACTTCCTTATACCCCAAAGAAACTAGCCTCAATCGACGCGAGCTTCTTCTCCAACACCGAAAAAGAGAAGAACTTCGCCGCGACCCGATAATTGTGTTCGGTTATCCGTTCACATAGTCCGTTGTTATACAGTACCTGCTCCACTTGAATGCCCTGCGCCTCAGTCAAGAATTGGTCCATCTCGATAACCTTGAACCCTTTCGGCGCGATGTCGGTAGCATAGACCGAATAGCGATTCACCACCAATGGCTTTTTGTAGTACACCGCCTCCAGAAAGGCATTGCCAAATCCCTCGTAGGTTGAAGGATATGTGACTAAGTCCGCGCTTTGATAGGCGTCGCCGAGCGTGTATATCTTGCGCCCGCGACTATCAGTTCCGCGATGGTCGTTGATGCGGTTCCCACAAAGAATCAAATTCACGCCCAGCAACTTGACATAATCCAAGACGCGGCGCACGTAGGCATCCCCCTCGTCGCCCCCTTTATGGGAAATAACTAACTTGACCCTCTTTTTGAAGGCATTCAGCCGTTTGGCTAACTCAATCGCGTGCTCGACCCCCTTGCGCGCCACGATGCGCGTCGGCTGCAACAGCATCACTTCATCTTGCGCGATGCCCAGTTCAGCGCGCAGCGTGCTCCCGTAACCATCAAGCGGTGGCGGTGGAGTTTCAAAATCATGCACATTGGGAACAACCGTCGAGGAGATACCGGTGCGGTGTGCAAGCTCTAACTGCGCGGGGGTATTTATAACTGCGTGTTTCATCGAGGGTAAATTCGAAGGAAATGCCATATCGAGATAGTCGCCTACCGCGCTGATGGCAAAACGCTGGCGCTCCCAATAAAAATCGTGATGGTGCGCGATGGTAGGAATGTTGGTCTCGGTGATAAACTCTGTAATAGCCAAGCCTAATGGGATATTCATAGGGATGGTCAGCGCGTTTTCGACCACCAGCATATCAATACCAAACTTCTCTATAAATTCATACAGTTTATCCTTGAGCAATTCTTTGACCTCTTGAATTCGCCGCGTGGTCTTGCGCTCTCGCTTAGTGGTGCCAAAACAGTGTTTCTGAATCTCCTCGATGGTGGGATGTCGAAAGTGCGCCTCTGGTACCAGAAATGATTTATCTGTAGGGTAGTCTAGCTCACCCGCGAAGTAAAAGCAGGGATGACCGCGCTTCTCCAAAACGCTCGCCCATTTGGCCGTCTCCAGCGAAACGCCATCCGTGCCTGCGAGCCGCGTCGATACAAAACCAATTTCTATAGGGGTTTCTTCCAATGATTTTTCTATAGCCATGATTATTTCTCTTTCTTTAGTATTTTTAGATTTTGTTAATAAAACAACAAAGACCTTCCTAAAAGTTCAAAACTCTCAGGGAGGTCTTTGCAAATTACCGTATATTTTCAGAACTATCGATTTCGATTAGCCCGCTAACCATTTTATCTCGTAAGGCTCAAGAATTAGCCGAAGTGTCGCGCCATTGGTGGTAATTCTATCACCATAGAGAATATCGCGCAAATTCGTCTTCATAGCTAAATTCGTGACATTAGTTACAAATTCCTGCTGCTGCGCGGAGATATTATGCACACACAACACGCGTCCTTTATCATCAGGTGAAATTCGTAACAAAGCGAAGACCGCGCGGTTATCGCCGATGACGCGCTGTTCGCCGTTCGGATGAAAAGCTGAATGCGCGGCGCGGGCTTTAAGTAGCTTAGCGTAGCGATAGAAAATTCGCGCGGCTCTGGTATCGGGATTATCGAGCGCGGCTGCGATTTCGGCGCGCTGCCACTTTTCCCGATTGATAGACCGCGCCCGCCCGGTCTTCGCGACGCCCTCATGGTAGTTGGAAGAACCGACCAAGCTATGCACATAAATCCCCGGCACGCCGAGCAACGCCAACATAATTGCCTGCGACGCGATAAATCGAGCGATTTTGACACTTTCCGATTCGTCCGAATTCGGATTGGAAAGCGCGTCGAACAGCGTGATGTTCAACTCATAGGGACTTTCTGAGCCGTCGGGATTAGTTTTATTACTGACCAGCCCACCATGAGCTATCGTCCTATCCGCCAATGCCTGAATCTCCGCGCGGTTCAGGATATCCTCCGCGGGGCGCACGCCGATGCCGTCGTGCGAAGCGATGAAATTGAAAAACGTGGTTTCAGCGGATGACGTCTCCAAGCCCGCCGCCCAATTTCGCAGCACCGCCGCGTCTTCGGTATAGAATGTATGTAGCACCAGCGGCCCCAGCGAGAACTGATAAACCATCTGCGCCTCATTGTGGCCATCGCCGAAGTAGGAGACATTCTCCGCGTGCGGCACGTTGGTTTCGGTGATGATGATGACGTGCGGCGCGACTAAGTTCAAAATGGAACGAAAGATCTGCACGACGCGGTGTGTTTGGGGCAAATGGATACAACTCGTGCCGATTTCCTTCCACAGATACGCGATGGCATCAAGGCGAATGAACTCCGCGCCATGCGCGATGTAGAACAACAGCACGTCAATAATCTCTAACAACACCGCGGAGTTCTGGTAATTCAGGTCGTATTGGTCAGTGCTGAAGGTTGTCCAGAGGTGCTTCGTGCCCGCGACGGTGTTCACGGGCGTTAGCAGAGGCAAGGCACGCGGGCGCGTCACGCCGCTCAAGTCGGTCGCGGGGTCGACGACGATGAAATAGTCTTGATACTTATCATCACCGCGCCGAAATCCCTTCGCCCACTCGCTTTGCGCGGATATGTGGTTGATGACCGCGTCGAACATCAAACGGAAATTCCACCGCAACCGTTCTATGTCGTCCCAATCGCCCATGAGAGGGTTGATTTTGGTGTAATCAATAACCGCGAAGCCATCGTCCGATGAATACGGAAAGCAGGGTAGAATATGAACGCTGTTGATGATGCCCTTGAGGTATTTCTCCATGAAGTACGCGAGGCTGCGTAAAGTGTGGACGTTCGGCTCCTGTACCTGGTCGCCATAGGTGATGAGTACTGCATCGGCTTCGGTGACGCGGTCGTGGGGGACGCGAAGTTCGGGGTGTTGCGCGGTGAATTCGTTCAGGCGCGCCGCTAATTTTCGCCAAACTAGCGCGGCTTCTGGTTCTCCATATAGAAAGTTCAAATGGTCACGAATTTGCTGCGGGGGATTCATAAGACATTATTGGACACAGATTTTCACTGATGAACACTGATTTTTAGAGTTTATATCAATTTGTTGACGCGTAGCTAATGGAACGCAGATTTTCCTGATTTAACTGATTTACGCTGATTTTTATGTTTTTGGTTAATCAAAATCGCGGCATATGCCTCCAAATCTGCGAAAATCAGGCCAATCTGCGTTATCTGCGTTCGATAAAATCAGTGTTCATCAGTGTCCTATTTAATCCTCTTTGTGGTTAGCTTATCATAAATTGTTCAGAATGCCTTCTGCCATTTGTCCTCGACGTAAACTTCAGTAAAACCGACCGCTTCGTACAAACGATTAGCAGCCATTTTGTACCCCGTACCGACATGCACCGCGCCCGCGCCCAATTCCTTGAGCTGCCGTAAGCCGTGACACATCACCGATTTCGCCAAGCCGCGCCGGCGGTGTTCGGGATGCGTGGCGACCGGCTCGAACGCGCCGAACCGATTAGTTGCGTCGAACCAAATGGCGCAGAACGCCGCGAAAGTGCCGTCCGGTGCGACTACCACAAAATCCTCGCGGTGAGTAGGGGCATTACGCATCACTCTAAAAGTGCCAGCGGTGAAACTCGCATTGAATACCAGATTAGTAACGGCGGCGAGTTGCTCTAAATCATCATCGTCGTCATCGCGCAGGCGGCGTATGGTGTAGCCAGCCGCTAATTCAAAATTCGGAATCGGTTTGTCGAGCGAACAAACACGGTCAACTCCAGCAGGTCCTAGATTTTTATAACCGCGCCGTTTCAGTAGCGCGGCGCGTTCTTGGTCGTATTCATATACGGAGAAATTGAGCAGCCAGTCATTCGCGTCTTGAGGTTTGGTCGCGCGGTGGTGCTCCTCTGCCCAGCCGAGCATCTCACCCTCGATGTGACGGTAGCGCGGGTGCACCTGAAAGAAAACGTCCCCTTTGCCCTCGGAGTGAACAACGCCGATGAGTTTGCCCGCGGCGGTTTCCCACAAGCGGAAATCGGCTTCCCACTTTCGCTCCCCCGTGAGTTCCTCGCGCCAATGCGCGCCGTATCGGAAAGAATCGAGCCGCTCTAACCACCAATTATGCAGTTTTTGGTTGAGGTCGTAGCTCTCGATAAGCAATTCGCGAATGCGCTGATAATCGGTTTCTCCGCGATATTCTCGCGATCTGATGGTCATAGTTGTTGCTCCGCGTTTATTCGTTGACACTTTCATTTCAACAGAGTTTCAATGAATTCCATAAACGTGCCTAATTGCGCGGGATACTGCCCTCTAAGTTCCATCGCTTTTCGCACAACTAACTGCAACCGCTGTGCATCCAACTTCACGCGGTACGAATGTCTGAACCAATGACGAAAGCGGCGCAGTTCATCCAAACAATCATAAGCCGCGTCATCGATCACCGCCGGACGGAGCGGCAGTGCATCTAAACTCATCCGTTCGAGCAGTTGACTATGCCAACGCGATTGGTCATCCACCGAATTCTCGAACGTTGCCGCGACGTTCTGAAAAATATTCTCAAAGGCGTTATACAGATTGTGTAAATAATAACTGACGACGATCAATGTGTCATCAAGCGATTTAGCATTTATCGGATGTTCTTCCAACGCGACGTAAATCTCCGCGATCGCCGCCAGGTCGCGTTCAATACTACGTTGCAGTATGAGCAGCTTGTCTTTCATATACCTTTTCTCCATAACCCGCCACTGCCTCTGCCACCGCGCCCTCTAGGGGACGCACATCGACATCGCGGCGCAGCTTTCGTTCCAGAGCGTGCCAGAACGCGCTTTCCACCGCGATAGCTTCACAATCTACCGCTACATCGATATCCGATTTACGCCTGAAGCGCCCCGGCTGTACCAACGAGCCGAAGATATACACTTGGTGTATTTCGGAATAACGCGGCGCGACATTTAGAATCGCCTGGCGCACCTTAGCCAACCATTGCTGACGATACGCCTCGCTGCAACGGCGCACCTCCGCGTCCCGACGCCGATGATATTCTCGCGCCGCTTCTACATCGGTAGAATTTATCAACGTGTACTCCTCGTGACGCTACCGCGCCTTCACGCGGCTCCCCGGCGCGGGCGTCGATTGCAGTATCTCCTCGATCACGCCGCGCGGATCGACGTTCTTAATGCGCGCCGCGGGGCTGACGATGAGGCGGTGCGCCAGCGTCGGCTCGGCGACCTCTTTCACGTCATCGGGAATGACGTAGTCGCGTCCTAATATCGCGGCGCGCGCCCGCGCGGTCTTATAAATGCCCAACGAGCCGCGTGGGCTGGCACCTAAATAAATATCTTGGTGCTGCCGCGTACTGCGCACAATCGCGACCACGTACTCTTTGATCAACTGATCCATATACACGTCCTTGATCGCTTCTTGAGCTTCCAATAACTCCGCCTGCGATATAACTTGCTGCAATCCCTCTATCGGGTGAACGCGCTGCTGCGAATCGAGAATCGCCACTTCCTGGGTCTCTTCGGGATACCCCAGACTGATGCGCAGCATGAAGCGATCCAATTGCGCTTCGGGCAGGGGGAACGTCCCCTCATACTCGATCGGGTTCTGCGTCGCCAACACCAGAAATGGTTTTGCCATCGGATATGTCATGCCGTCGACCGTGACTTGCCGCTCCTCCATCGCTTCCAATAACGCGGACTGCGTTTTGGGGGTGGCGCGGTTGATCTCGTCGGTTAGGACGATGTTCGTCATCACCGGGCCGGGGCGAAATTCGAATTCGCGCGTCTTCTGGTTAAAAACAGAGACGCCGGTCACATCGCTCGGCAGCATGTCGGGGGTGAATTGAATGCGCCGAAAATCGCACCCGATGGACTTGGCGATCGACCGCGCCAGCATCGTTTTGCCAACTCCCGGCACATCCTCGATGAGCACGTGCCCCTCACACAGCAGAGCCAGCAACGCCAATTCTATCTCTGCGCGTTTGCCAATAATCACGTGTTCCACATTCGCGACAATCTTTTCTGTTAGATTTTTTACTTTTTCCATCGTCCTTGACCGCCTTATAATTGTTTATAGAACGCGGATTTTCCTGATTTAACTGATTGACGCTGATTTTTCATTTCTAAAAATCTGCGGGAATCAAGCTAATCTGCGTTCGATTAATCGCGCCCTAACAAATCGAGATAAACTCTAATATCTATAACTTTTTTAGCAACTGCCGCGCCTTGCGCGCCCATTTACGCGGTGAAGCGTAGCGTTGCCAATAATACCGCGCGGTGCGCT
>CAZSIG010000097.1:0-1369 GCA_964606195.1 uncultured Anaerolineales bacterium | reverse complement strand
CGCGCCCATTTACGCGGTGAAGCGTAGCGTTGCCAATAATACCGCGCGGTGCGCTTGACCTGATTCTGCCAGGTGCGCCGCTGTGACTCCGCGAGCGCCCATTTCAGAAATTCCTCATCTTGTCCTTTGATTTTGATTTCGGTCGGGTTGCGTCGATAGCTGTCGTGATCGGTGATGAGCGAGAGGTCATGTTCGATACAGTAATCGTATAGATCGCTGCCCGGGTGCGGGGTATAAAACGCGGGGCTGTAATAATCGGGGTCAATGATTTTGAGCATCGAGATGGTCTCCATGACCTCCTCTTTCGTCTCAGTGGGCAGCCCCATCATGTAATTCGCCCAAATGGTGATACCGTACTTGCGGCAAATTTCCCCGGCTTTGATGTTCTTCGCCCGCGTCGTCCCCTTGCGAATGAATTTGAGCACGCGGTCCGCGCCGCTCTCGAACCCGATGAAGAACCCGCGCAGTCCCACCTCCGCCATCAGTTTCACCATATCCTCATTTTTGACGATGATGTCAGCGCGGCTCTGACAGAAGAACGGCTGAGTGAAACCTGCAGCGCGGTACTGTTTGCAAAACTCCGTCACCCACGCGCGGTCTTCGGTGAGACAATCATCGTGGAACATGAAACTGTTGAAGTGATACTTGTCGCGCAATTCACACAGTTCCGCGATGACGTGCGCGACGCTGCGGCGGCGCACCCCCCTGCCAAAAATCTGGCGTTCCGCGGGCTGGCAGAAACTGCAATTGTAGATACACCCGCGCCCCGCGATGATAGTCACGAACGGCGCCGGCAGTTCGGACGCGAACGGCACTTCGGGTGAATCGAGTGTATATCCCACCTTGCGCCATTCTTCCAAAAACAGGTCATGGTCGATGAAGGGCAGCGCGTCGAGATCAGGATGTTCGCCGGAAATGACGTGCGCGAGTTGCTCGGTGTCCCTGCGTTCCAGCGCGTCGAGGAAATTGGGGAAAGTGACCTCCCCTTCGCCCAAAAAGATGTAATCTATGCGCGAATCATTCACCACCTCATCGGGCAATATGGTCGGGTGCGCGCCGCCGACCGTGGTGATTATCTCCGAATCGATAGCGCGGACCAGTTCCAGGCTTTTCATTGATGGGTTGTAATCGACGCTCATCATCGTGACGCCGACGACGTCCGGCTGCCGCGCGCGAATTTCCTCCTCGAACTGTTCCCAGCCGGTTAGGGCGCGCAGATCGATGAGATTGACCTCGTGACCGCGTGCCTTCGCCACCGCGGATAGTCCTGCCAATCCGTGACTGATCCAGCCGCCATCCATCCCCTTTCCGGCGGTATTAAATCCCTGCCCGGCGATGCCGGGGTAAATCAAGGTTACTTTCACTAATT
>CAZSIG010000096.1:0-10014 GCA_964606195.1 uncultured Anaerolineales bacterium | reverse complement strand
ACGAATAGCACGAATAACAAAAGAAAAATTCGCGTAATTTGCCCATTCGTGATCTAAAACCAATTCAACTGAACCAATCCCACTCTTTGCTTTAGATTATACCACACGATAAACACTTGAACAATCGATCTCGTCAATTAAAAATCGGAGCGCCGCCGCGACGAGCGCGAGAATAGGAAAATGTAATACAACAAAGTCGATAGCGCCTGTATCAACGCCGCGACGTAAGTCCACGCCGCCGCGTTCAGCACCTTTCTCACCCCGGCGCGTTCATCTTGCGAAGTTATCAATCCGCTCGAATCTAACATCTTCATCGCGCGGTTGCTGGCATCCAATTCTACCGGCAGCGTCACCAGCGCGAAAACTGCCGTCGCGCCAAAGCCGATTATCCCCGCGAGCGCCAAAGCTTCGGAATTGAACATCATTCCCAAGATGAAGATTATCGGTCCCAACCACGAGCCGAAATTGACTATCGGCACTAAACCCGCGCGCAATCGTAGAGGGCCATAGTTAGTTTTGTCCTGCATCGCATGCCCAATCTCGTGCGCCACAATCCCCAAAGCTGCCACCGACGCGTTGTTCATCACGCCCGTTGACAAATTCAACGTTTTGTTACGCGGGTCATAGTGGTCAGACAACCTGCCGGGCGTTTGGCGCACATTGACATTGTGTAGTCCCTGCCCCGATAACAATCGTTGTGCCGCCTCCGCGCCCCTTATTCGCGCCCTATTGCCTACTTGCGCGTATTTCTTATAAGCTGACTGCACCTGTGACTGTGCCCACAGCCCCAAAAGCAGCGCGGGTAACGCAAATATCAAATAAACGGGATTCCAAAAATACATCGTCTCCTTCTCCTTTCATCAATACTTCTAAATCCGTAACTCTACCGAAAAAACCAGGAAATTTACCCCTGAGATACCGAGCGCATTATTGGACACTGATATACACTGATGAACACTGATTTTACTATAAAAACCACCAAATCAGTCAGGACTTACGCAAATTCACAATAATTTACCGCCGAGGGCGCGGAGAACGCCGAGTCTTCTCAAAGGAATAATTTTGCAACCAGCATAAGTGTTCATACGTTATCATTTAAGGTCATATTTTTCAGATGGTACAAATTACAGCCAAAACTCTGCGCTCTCCGCGTGCTCGGCGGTGAGAATACACCGAAGTTACGTAAGTCCTATCAGTGAAAATCTGTGTCAATCCGTGTCCTCTTAACCGCGACATGGCGTAAAGACTAAATATGTCAGCCAATCATGCCCTATTCTCAGAACCCAATCGTACCGCGGTCATCCCTATTCCTATATGTAACCAAAACAACGCGACGGAATGCGGAAAATTGAGATTAAAGAAATAATGGTCGAAGACGCCGCCGCCGAGCGCGCCCAGCACCGCTGCCAGCGCGCCCCACAAAATCGGTTCGAGGGTATCATCATGCCGCGCCGCGTTAGCTTCGCGCCAGCCCGTAGTAAAGAACAGAAACATAATCCATAAAAACGCGCTAAGTCCCAATAAGCCCATCTCCTCGGCAATAAGCAAGTATACGTTGGATACACCGATGTACGTATCGATATCTGGGCTGCCACCGAAGCCGACGCCGAAAACGGGGTAACGGCTAATCAAAATCAGCGCGTCTTTGTATTCACCAAAACGCATCTGCGTGGCGCGATCTTCGCCGCGCAGTCCCTCGACGAAACGCTGAACGTAATATTGTGTCTGGGGCAGCATGAGCATGAGCACTGCGGCGATGAGCAGTATCCACATCAGCTTGCGGTAGCGCAGCACCGCGAGGACGATGAGCGCGCCCGCCAAGCCCGCCAATGAACCGCGCGAGAAGGTTAAGAGCAGACATAATCCCATCGTTCCCAACATCACCGAGGTGATTTTGCGCGAAAACAATGGCTTTTCGGCGAAGAATTGCGCGGCAGTCAGCGCGGTGACGAGAATTAACATGCCGCCGAGAACGTTCGGGTCAACCGCGGTGGACGTAGCGCGAAGGGGCAGGCTAGGGTCATCCTCGATGTAGCGCAAGATCGGTTCGCCGTTGATGTAGTAGTGAATCACCCCTAATTTGGCCAAAAGCTGTTCGGTCAGATGTTGTGGGATGAAATAGAGCACCACGCCGATTAGCGCGGAGATAAATCCGGCAATGATGATAATACGCGTGACGCTTTCGAGTTGTGCTTTAGTACGCACGTTGTTCGTGATAACGAGATAGAGCGCGACACAGAGGATAATCTCTGCGAAGTGCCGCAGCAGGTTGGGCGAAAGGTGCGCGTGTGCTAAGCCCGCGACGAAGCTGAAGAACGCGAGGACTAGAAAAACGATTATCGGAAAATCGAGCGGCGTGGTGATAATCGTCGGCTCATCTTCGTGATCAATCGAGGGCGCGGGACGAACCATAATTTTCATCACCCAGACGCCGAACAGCGCGATGAGCGTACCATCGAGAAACGTGGGATAGAAACCGATGCGCACCGGCACCGCGGCGAAGGGGAGCAAATACGCTACCGCGATGAGGGCGTACAGGCTAATCTGTGCGCTCTGAATGACGAAGAGCGCGACCGCCGCCGCGCCGACAATCGCCAACGGAATGAGCGGGGTCTTGAACGCCGCGGCGAAGATGCCCGCCGCGACGCCACTGATGATGCAGGCGAGGATGATGATAATATTCTTATATGATTTCATTTGCGTGGATGTCAAGAAATTACTCTTTTCTACATTGGCGTTCATAAGACTTTAATATAGCATCATACAATTCATTAGAGCGCGCCTCGTACTTTTCAAAATCTGCAATGTTATCTTGGTTTAAGTGTAATTGTCCCTCTCCCACGTTCCCACGATGCTGACCTGTTGAATAATAAGGATTGTTTTCGACTTCATTAGAAGCCAGAACCCAGTAACGAATCTTGTCACGCCATGCCGCTATCCATACAAAGACATCGCAACAGCGCGGTTTAATTTGTTGAAAGTTCATATCAAAGCGTTTTCGCGAATTTGAAGACAGGGCTTTTACATACAGTGGTTCATCGCTATCAAAATCTACAGCGCGGGAGGCTTTTACTTCAACTCTTATCTCCTCGTCATCTGCCTCAAGAAAAAAGTCGTATTGCCCCGAGTATTCAGGGTCCAATTTTCTAGAAGGTTTCTTGAGGAATGGCACCAGTTCCTTTAGATGGCCTTGTGCCCATTTTTCCCCAAAGCCTCGCGGGGCACTTATTTCAAAGATGTAAAGGTACATGTTTCTCGCTATATATTCATCGCGCAGTTCGTAGTATTCTTCACTTTTCAAAATCCCCGCGCCAAGCAGTGTTGCGATGATATACTCATATTCGTTAAATGGGTAAACAGAAATCAGGGTTTCGAGCTGTTTCCTAAACTCGTCAGAGTTCTGCAGCTCTTCGATGAGTCTATCTAAATCCGCTTTAAGTTTTTCCATAATCAATTTCTCTTCAGAATAATCTCAGGCGAACAATTTCAGATTCTTGGGTTTCTTGTTGTTTTAATGGTGGTTGTATTGTTGGAAACTCCCGCGTACTATTGAGCATGTCATATTCAAAAGGGTGCCCATTTTGCCAACCCGATTTTCCAGTTTGGCGCCAATGCTCCAGCCGCCGAATGCTGATTTCGCAAAAAACAGGATCAATGTCAATGGTGAAGCACCGCCGCTGATGAATCTCGCTAGCTAACAAAGTCGTGCCCGAATGACTGAAAAAGTCAATTACGAGATCATTGGCGCAAGAACTCGCGGCGATGATCCGCGCGATTGATTTCAAGGGCTTTTGCGCGTAGCAACCGGAGACGTTCTCTTCCATACGGTAGAAAACCTGTTGAATATCAACCCACACATTTCCCGGACGGATATTATTAGACTTGCTCCGTTCTAGATTCTCGGTAAGTTGATTGCCTACTCTCTTGTAGTAACCGCGCAGAATTTTAGGGATGTCAGTGTATTGAACCTCAAAAGGCGGAGTGCCTTTGGTGTAATACAGTAATTCTTGTCTTACAGCCATCCAATTCTTTTGCGTACCGTAACCGCGCTGGTTGCGCATAGACAAAAAACTGCGCGGGGCAAATTCTAGGTCGCGCATCATAAGCATAAAATCGGGCAGCGGTTGAAAGTGATTGCGCTGGTCTGCTCCAAGCCATACATACAACGCGCTGTTTTCAGCTAAAGCGTGCCACGTATTGATAAGCCATTTTTTACACCAATCGATGTAAGCAAATAATTCCCTTTCCCGAAACGCGACCAAGTTGTATGGCGGATCGTGAATAGCTAACTGTGCTAACTCATTTTCCATCAGTTCGCCTATCGCGGTATCATCAGCCGCGTCGAGGCACCCAACTTTATGGTTATGAAGCGGATCAACCCAGATTTCGCCCGGTTTGAGACGGCAGAATGGCAACAACTTTTGTCTTAACTCCGCGTTTTGGTCTAGTCTCGGTAATGGATTATTTTTCATAAATTTCTAATCTGGTGCTTTTCGCGTTATCCTGTAACTATCCCGCTATTTTGTTCACCAAGCTGCCGAATTACCTTTTTAATCGCTCTGGACGTTGCTCCGACAATTATCACCCCATCAGGCGGAGTAAAATCTAGATTCAGATCTAACTCGTTATCCTCATCTTGTGTAGCAACGAGAATCATCGCGGCAGCTTGCTTGGTTTTCGCCGCGTGGTAAAGCGAATGCGCCGCCGCCGCGAGCGTCTCCCCTGGCCGTTGTACCCGGACAGGTACAGGCCCCTTTTTGTATTTTATTCTCAATAGAGCATCTATGCCATTGTTTCGCTGTATGGGAACGATATCCAATCCAGCAAGTTGGTTTAGCGCGTATTCATTCGCGTTTTTATAAGCGTTTCTTCCCACTTTTAAGACATTTGACTTGCTTCTCACCGGATTCGCCAACCGCGTATTAGTAATTTCAATCGCCTCCGCGGAGACATCTATCCCTATCGCATTACGTGCGAGTAACTGCGCGGCTACGAGTGCCGTCCCACTTCCACAGAAAGGATCCAGTATGGTATCCCCTCTATCTGTTACCAACTTAATTATTCTTTCCAGCAAAACAATCGGCTTTTGTGTCGGGTATCCCGTGCGTTCCCTAGCTTTTGGATTTAAGAACGGAATATCCCACACATCACTTAACGGGACGCCTTTCTTGATTTCACTCGGTACAACTCGCCCTTGCGCGTCTCGGGCATAGACTGCCTTACCGAACTCATCGCGCCGTCGCTTTTGGAGTATTTGGTCAACGTTTGTGGTAGGTGAGTATCCTCGAAAAGTATTGTTGAACTTATAGTCATCCGTTTTTGTATAAAACAGAATGTTTTGATGCGTGGGCAACAGATTTCTTTGAGCATTAGACCAGCGGCGATAGTGCCAGATTATCTCCGCGCGAAACAATTGCTCTCCAAATATCTCATCGAGCACAAACCGCGCGATATGCGCCCCATTACGATCGCAATGAAAAAACAACGAACCGGTCGCGCGGAGCACCCGATACATCTCCTGTAATCTATCATAAAGAAACTCCGCGTAAACATCTGCAGATTCCCAAGTATCGGGAAATTGAAACTCGCGCGTTCTATCCCTGGTGCTAAGTTTTTGAGTCCTTTGTGTGAAAAATGGCGGGTCTAGGTAAATGAGGTCGATAGATTTCTCAGAAATTCCACTCAAAATTTCCAAGCAGTCACCGTGATGAACTTCCGTCTTCATTTTGTCTCAGCCTCTCCTCTGCCAACTCCTCCAATATTTGCTTCAGATTCACCCCCGTTCGCGATTTGACGTAATCCCACGCGGCGTCGGCGTAGTAATATTGTCCCCCTGCGCCATGATAGAGCGTTTCCAGTGTCTGCTGAATCCGCATCGCCTGTTTCCGATTAGGATAGTAAAACATCACCCTTATGGGAGTATATCCCACCGCGCGCACCGCTTGTAAGCGTGTATGTTCTTTGGTAATATGATCGCCATCAGTTGTCGCGTCGCGCCATTTGATTTCTACAGCCTCATTTTCGATTAAACAGTCAATTTGAAACGTTTTGGGACGGGCACCTTCTGTATTAGAGATACGCGCTGAGCCAGAGTCAGGATATTTATGCTTGAAACATAACATAGCTGCATCTTCGAGAAATGAACCTGCGTATCGGTATAGAAACCGTCCTTTGTTCTGATAAAGGTCAATCAATCTCCCTTCTTCATCAGTGATACCAAGTACTCGATAAATCAAGTAGTGCGACTTATCATCCCGTTCCATCTCCGCGATACGCTTCGCCACTCTAGTTTTCAAATCTTTCGCGTATCGGTTTGCCAGCTTACGTATATCCTCTTTTACACTCATGTATCAATTTGCGCTCTACTTTTCGTATTTGCCAAGTGTTGGCAACAAAATCGTACCTTAACTCATACCGCGCCCTATCCGCAACGCGCACTACAAAATATGCGCCGTCGGGCGCGACCCACGCACGCTCGACGGCTTCGACTTCATACCGAACACCGCGCCAGACAAACGCACGCGGTTCTTGGGCGTATTTATGCCCGGAATAGCACTCAACTTTTAGCTCATCGCTCACTACGCTAATACCCTAATCGTACTCCTCCCCAGCCCAGTCGACGACAGAATGGTCACCCAAATTCAACCGTTCGAACACCCCACGCACCAACGCCTCCGCGCCGACCAAAGAATCGGTGAGCGTCATATCGTAAACGTGCGCCCCGTTATCCACAATGGAATTGCGAATGATTGACTCCTCGATGACGCAGTCCTCCGCGATGGAGACATAAGGACCAATTACCGAATCATTCACTTTGGCGGACGCCGCGATATAGACCGGGGGAATCACCACCGAGCTGGTGATGACCGGGAGCACCGTACTACCGTGTTTATCCAGCAGATAGCGATTGGTATGCAGCACCGTTTCGGGCTTGCCACAATCTTCCCAAACGTCCACCGTCTCCACTGTGAACTCCGCGCCGCGATTAATCATCAACTGGAAGGCGTCGGCGAGGAAATATTCTCCATGAGTCATAATCTCACGTTCAATCAACTCGTCGATACATTCTAACAGTAACGCGGAATCCTTAATGTAATATAGCCCGATGACCACAAGTTTATGCTCTTTTGTAGACGGTTTCTCAATAAATTTAACTACGCGGTCATCCTCTAGGATAACCACACCGAAACGGCGCGGGTCTTCCACCTCTTTAACGTAACATACACCATCTCCCTCAAATTGCTTAATCTTGCCGAAATCCGCTTCGAACAGCGTATCCACGAACAAGATTATCACGTCGTCCGATTCTGAGAGATAATCTCGCGTCAGTTGTATCGCGTGCGCCTGCCCTTTAGGCTCAGGCTGTTCCACAAACCGCGCCTTAAAATCATAATTTTGCGTGACGTACTCTTTGACCTGTTCCCCTAAATATCCGATTATAAAAATGAACTCCTCGACATCCACTCCCTCAAATTTGTCAAGGATATGCCCCAGCACCGCCTTCCCCGCGACTTTAATCAGCGGCTTAGGTTTGGTGTAAGTATGCGGCCTCATCCGCTTGCCCAGCCCCGCTAATGGGATTACAACTTTCATTGAAATTTTCTTCTCCTTTTTGATAGTTAAGTTTTTGGAATTTCACGCGGTCACAAGGATAAATTGGTCACTAATTAACACGAATAGCCAAAAACCGCGCCCTATTGCATCACACTAACGCGATTGAGCGGCCAGTAGATAAATCCGGCACGCCCTTTAATCGTCTCTATTGCTACCGGTCCGATAGCGCGCGAATCACGCGAATTACCGCGATTATCCCCTAATACGAAAACATGCCCAAGCGGTACTCGCGTTGCTGGATAGTTCGGTCCTCCGAAGTTTTCCACCCAAGGTTCCTGAAGCGGCTTATCGTCAATGTATACATGTCCGTTACGAACTTCCACCAACTCACCGGGCAGTGCCACGACGCGCTTGACCAGCGGCACCTCATTCACCGGACGCTCGATAATGACCACATCTCCACGGCGCGGACTGTGAAACCGATAGGAGATTTTCTCGGTCATCAAGCGATAGCCGCGATACAGATTAGGCTGCATACTGGGACCATCCACCACAACCGCCTCCGCGACGAAGACATTGATGAGAAACGCGAGCACCACCGCGGGCACGACCGAAGTCAGTAATTCTCGCACCGCGTCGCGTGCAACCCGCGCTGTCTTGAATACCCAACCCTCTTTATGTTCTATCGGCTTTGCCACTACTCGCGCTTGTATAGTTTTATCTGACATTCCGGCAAACTCTTCCATAACCAACCTTCACCTCATCATCTATTAGTGCAAAAGCACAAAGCTTGTTTTGCTTTTTCTCCGCATATCACAAAATCGGCTTACGTTTGTGCCATTCAGTCGCCTGTTGATAAACGTGCGCTATCTGTAGTATCTGTTCTTCCGCGAAATAACCACCGATTATCTGCAACCCGATGGGCAAGCCATTCGCGAAACCGCACGGGACAGATAATCCACACAATCCCGCGAGGTTCAGCGACAGCGTGAACACATCACCGAGATACATCTGCAACGGATTATCGATTTTCTCCCCAATTTTGAACGCAGTAGTCGGCGTAATCGGCGCGATAATCGCGTCGCAGCCCTCCAACGCGCGGTCAAAATCTTGTTTGATTAAGGTGCGCACTTTTTGCGCCTTGAGATAATACGCGTCGTAATAGCCCGCGGAGAGCGCGTAAGTCCCCAACATGATACGCCGTTTCACCTCGGGACCGAACCCCTGCCCGCGCGTCTCACGATATGTATCCCACATCTCTTCAGCATCGACGGACAAGCCATACCGAATCCCATCATATCGCGCCAAATTCGCGGAGGCTTCCGCGGTCGCAATCAAGTAATAGACCGCCAACGCGTACTTCGTGTGTGGCATCGCGACCTCTTGCACCTCCGCCCCCAATTCCTCCAACTTTCGCGCCGCCTCGCTCACTGCTGCTTCAACCTCCGACTGCACACCGCCGATGAAATACTCGCGTGGCATCGCGACCTTAATTCCATGCAAATCACCTTTACGCGCCAAATTTGCCGCGTAATCGGGCACAGGCGTATTGACCGCTGTTGCATCCCGCGCGTCATACCCCGCGATAATCGACAGCATCGTCGCCGCGTCGGTGACATCTTTCGTCAACACGCCAATTTGGTCAAGCGAAGACGCGAACGCGACCAAGCCATAGCGTGAAATACGCCCATAGCTCGGTTTGATGCCGGTCACGCCGCAGAACGACGCGGGCTGACGCACACTTCCGCCGGTATCGCTGCCCAGGGCGCCGAAAGTCTCCCCCGCGGCGACCGCCGCCGCGCTCCCGCCACTAGAACCGCCGGGCACACATTCTAAATTCCAAGGATTATGCGTCGTGAAATAGCCAGAAAATTCGGTGGAGCCGCCCATCGCGAACTCGTCGGTGTTGGTTTTTCCCAATATCACCGCGCCTGCGTCCTTCAACTTCGTGATTACGGTCGCGTCGTAGGGCGGAACGAAACCATCCAATATACGCGAAGCACAGGTAGTCTCAATATCCTTCGTACAAATTACATCTTTGATGGCAAGGGGTATCCCCAACAGCGGTGTATCTTCGCCCGCGGCGCGGCGCGCATCAGCCGCCTCCGCCTGCGCTAAGGCTCGCTCCGGCGTCGTCCGCAGATACGCCTTTACCTTATCCTCTACCGCGTCGATGCGCGCGTAGACCGCTTGCGTCAGCTCAACCGAAGATATTTCGCCCCGCGCCAGCAGGTCGCGAGCTTCGTGTATAGTCAGTTCGTATAATTCCAATTATCACCTCCACCACAATGGAATCAACGATATTATATTAGGACTTACGCAACTTCGGGGTATTTTTCACCGCCGAGCACGCCGAGAGCGCAGAGTTTTGGATATAACTTTTGGCGGCTAAGAAGTATGACTTTCAATGTTTGGATATGACCGCGTATGATGGTTGCAAAATTATTCCTTAGAGAAAAC
>CAZSIG010000095.1:0-10064 GCA_964606195.1 uncultured Anaerolineales bacterium | reverse complement strand
TTAAGCCAAATCAAACCGTTCACAATACTTTTGTAAAGAGTATCTTTGTACTAAACCAAAAAAGTTCCGCGCCACCTGTGAGATGGCGTGGAACTTAATATCTTATTTACACTCATTCATATGCGACGATAATGCAACCGTGAGTCATTATTCATTCACCACGCGACGTTCTTTATCATCAGAGGTCAAGCCACCGCTTGAGGAAATATATAGGTCACATCCTCAAACGAATCTACTGCGAATACGTAAAACAGCCGTAGAAGTTCGGTTCCCGTATTCCGCACCCCATGTTCGGCATTGCTCGGAATGAACAAGGTTGATCCTTCCTTAACCCTATGCTCTATCCCATCAACCATTACAATTCCTTCGCCCGCGAGAAAGTAGTAAACCTCGGCCTGAGCATGTTGGTGGGTGTTGAACGTTTCACTATCCGCAGGGGGAATCTCCGCGACACCACAAGTCAGTGAATCGGAGGGGGTGCGATCGACGCTGAGTAAAGTTCGCCAATTGACTCGCCCGCGAACGGGATCATCCCAACCCTCCAATTCGCAATCTTCTGCATGAATGAGTACCGGTACCGGTTCGTGAATAGTACCGCGCCTTAACATCACTAAATCTCCTTTCGATACATCCATACATTGTGCGGTCAAATGTTGCCGCCGTTACGCGATCTTATTATTTTCAGGTTCCTAAATCTTCGTTGATCAGAATAACTTTTATCCTCCTTTTGAGAAAAGAGTTTTTGATGGTAGCCCAGACCTTGTGGGTGCGCACTCGGTTCTTACATTCCCTTTTAAACCCATAACGCCAACCGAGACCGCGTAGCCTAATCCGCAATATCGCGGTTTCAAGATCAGCTACCACTCTGAAAAGCGACGGCGTGAACTGCCTAGTTTTCAGATGCCGCTTATTATACTACTACCTTTCGCATAAAGCAATTTCCGTATTAGCGCGCTCATCCTCGCGAAGTCTTCAACAACTAACATTTATCACGCGGTTAAATAAGCTCCACATACAAAAGCCTCTTGCGAAGTCGAAACTCGCAAGAAGCTTGCTGTTAAATTTCTGTCATTCCAAAATCTTCTTCAATGCTCCATAAGATATAATATCGCTAATGCTCTCCACGAATTTGATGTTTTCAGGTACGACGCTGGCTAGAGAACCGCGCAGGATAACGGGCGTCAAATCCAGATCCTCCGCCCCGCGATACGTGGACAGCACACAATACTCCGCGCAGAAACCGGTGATAATCACGATATCCACATCTCGTTTCCGTAATTCGTCTGCAAGCGGAGTTTGGTTGAATGAATTGCCGTAGGTTTTGTGAATGTGCAAGTCTGTGGAGAGAACGTTCAACTCATCGGGCAACTCAAATCCCTCTGTGCCAGGGACGATATTCTCATCTTCGTCTACATGCTGAATAGTAATAACTGGTAGATTTTTTTCTCTAAAGAGTGTTATCGCCGCATTGATATACTCGATCGCCTCAGTGAGAGATTGTGCCGTCGCGGGACTAAACTTGAAGAACGCCTTTTGAACATCAACTACTAACAAAGCAACTTTCATCATAACCTCCTGAAGCTACTAGACTTGTTCCCAAATAAGATTTTGGACGGGAAAGTAATTATATAGGACGCGGATTCACGCGGATTTTCAGGATTTAAGCGATTTATCCGCGTCAATCCGCGCAAATCCGCGTCCTATTTTCTGCCTAGCTTATTAAGGAACAACTCTGCTGAAAGAACAGTCCTTTTCACCTTTTTTCGGCGGACTTATAAATGATCATGGTAATTGTATCATAGTATAGGTTTTACGCAAACCGCGCTGGAATTTACCGCAGAGAACGCGGAGATTTACGGGAAAGATTTTTTGTATCTGTCATACACAGGCATAAGTATTCATTAAAAGCCACACTTGCGGCGCGATAGAAAACTATCCAGAAAACGCTGCGCACTCCGCGTCCTCGGCGGTAAAATTATTCTGATCTTGCTCCCTTCGCGGCTTCGCGGTAAAATTACATACTTTGAATCTAAAACACTTTATCCTTGACTTGCTATTTCCCCCGCGCTGTATCGGTTGTCGGCAGTCCGGAGTATGGCTATGCGCTCAGTGTCGGGAACAAATCAAACCGCTGCCCGCGCCGAATTGTGTTTTATGTGGGGGAAGTATACCGAATAAAAGAGATAAGTATTGCGCCCGTTGCCGTGCTGATCCGTTACAGATCGATGGTATTAGATCGGCGGTGGATTTCGCGGGGTTAGCTCGTGAGGCAGTACACAAGTTTAAGTACAATCATATGCAGGCACTATCATCACCGTTAGCCGATATTATGGCAGATTATCTGGCGCGAAAGCCCCTGTCTTTTGATGTGATAGTTCCTGTACCACTCCACTCCAGCCGCCAGAGGGAGCGAGGTTATAATCAAGCGGAACTATTGGCGCGCGCGTTGGGAGATCGGTTGCAACAGCCGGTATGGAACGGTGCGTTGAGGCGAGTGAGGAAGACTCGCCCGCAGGTGGGGTTGACCGCGGCGGAGCGCCGCGAAAACGTCACCGCGGCTTTTGCGTGCGTGGAGACGCGCGTTACTGGACGACGCGTGTTATTGATCGATGATGTTTGCACCACTGGCGCGACGCTGGAGGCTTGCAGCCTCGCATTGCAACGGCAAAACGTGGCTTCGGTTTGGGGCTTGACTTTGGCCAGACCTTCGGGACAATAGAACGCGTAGTAACAAAGCGAAGTTCCCTGTCGTCTTGTAGATGACAGGGAACTATGAACGAATAGCGCGTTTTTTGATAATCTGTGAGCTTAATTGGAGATAAGTCAATCATGAAGAGTTCTAACGCGTATGATATTTAATCAAGCTCATCTGCGTGCTCTTCGGAGAAATCAAATATCTTATCGCCCCCTTCGTAACCATACCAGTTGTAGCCACTCAAGGACAACAGAACTAGAGATGGGGCATAAAATATCCACACAAAACCGTTCGCGATTAGCGAAGCTACGCCAGTGATGAAGGTTTCAACTCCAACCGCGGTATCACACGCGATGAGAAAAGAAAGTCCCCCCGCGATGAGCCACGCATTTCGGTGGGGATACCAACTCTTAATCAGCACTCCCCAAGCCGCCCAGAGCGAAGTCGCGAGGAGCATAATATATAACAGCGCGGGTATTATCAACAGCTTGCCGTTCTTGATTATGTAGGGGTAGAGAAAAGCTAAAAGGGTGAATGAAAGTCCGTAGATTAAGACGGTGGCGATTAACCGGCGCTGTGTGGGGGGATTAGAGAAATTGAGTTTAATGGGGAAGGTGATAAAGCTTCTGCCGTGCCGAATGATGTAGATAACCTGTACGACGCAGAAGGCCAAAATTCCCGCGACGGAGAAAATGGGCGTCAGCTCAGTATCGCTGAAGATACCACATAACGCGACCAAAAACAGATCGCCTACGAGAGTGAAAACAAAAGCCAGCTTGAGGTAAAAAACGTCCCGCTTGCTTACCGGGCAGATTTCCGAACGCCACGCGATGATAAAGGTGAGAATCGTAATAGTATATTTCATCAAAAACGTATAGTTGTTTTTATGCCCAGAGGTGATATAAAGCCAATCCGAATCGACGAAGACGCCGGATAGGAAAATGATAATTCCTACCACCCCCAATATAAAGTACCGCGTATTTCTATCAATAGTAGATTCTTGCTTATTCATCACTTTCCTCCTCCCATTTTCCGCTTAAACATGTTATCATTTTACATGTATATGATAACAAAAAACGGCGCGATTTCAATGGGAAAAAGGTACTGTTTTAGAATTTACACAATTACCTCCTATTGTTTAGAGTTACGATTCTTGGGGACTTAACGGGCAAACAGATAAGGTCATCTCTACAATTTCTCCAAGCCTTAAATGCCTGGAAATTGCCAGATAATCAAAAGAGCCCCGCGCACTTGTGTGCGCGGGGCTCTTTTAGTAGTGGTTAAATGGTAAGTGATAGTTAAAGTTATTACAATTGAACCACCAAGCACACTAAGGACACTAAGACAATTTTTTTGGCTTCGAATGAGGGCATTTGACCGCGTCTAAGTATTATTAACAGAAAAAACACTTGGTGCTCTTCGTGCTCTTAGTGGTTAAATTATCGTATTACTTTTCCCTATCACTTACTACTTTACCACTACTGCTCTTTTTCAGTTTAGGTGTCGTATTGCCCACCACATCCTTTGCAAGATGGTCACTATCACCAAAGTTCCCATTATCACGAACAGCCATTCCGCGTGTTGGGGCAGCGCGATGAACAAGCAATAAAAAATAAAGGTCTCCGTGCCGCCGATTAGTCCGGTCGGCATGGAAACGGTAGTCAACTCCCCGCGCTCCGCCACGCCGCGATAGCGTTTCTCCAGAATGGCGGACAGATACATCCACGACGCCGCGTTGACGTAAAAACTCGCCAGCAGCAATGCTAAGAAAAAATACCGCGTGGTTGACGGCGCGCTGACCACCACTGCAATTGGCACGAGCGCGTAGATGACAAAATCGAGCATGATGTCGAGATAGCCGCCCAAATCGCTCTGATTATGACTCACACGCGCCACCGCGCCATCAAGACCATCCAGTACGCGATTGAGCACCCAGAAAGCCAAACCCCACCAGTAAAACCCCCGCGCCGTCAGCAGCGCGCCACTTAGCCCGAAGCCAAAGCCGATGAGAGTGATGATGTGCGGATGGACACCGCGCAGTAACCTAGCAAATGGTTGTAATACGCGGTCTTTGAGGGCACGTAGAGATATATCGAGCATATCTATGTAAACGGGAGAATCAATAAACGCGGTAAAGTTAGCTCAGACGCGGCGCGGTATTCGCGCAAACCGATGGTCATGCCATCATGCCCTTTGACGGGCTGGGCGCGGTAAGTGCGGAAGATGCGGTCCCACCAGGGCAAATTGAAACCGAAATTACTGTCGGTCTCGCGGGGAATGACCGAATGATGCACGCGGTGCATATCCGGCGTGACCACGAGGAGCCGTAGTACGCGGTCGATGCTCAGCGGGACATAGGCATTGGCGTGATTGAACATCGCAGTGGCGTTGAGCAGCACCTCGAAGACGACCACCGCGACGGCTGATGTACCCAATAGTACGACCGCGCCGATTTTAATGCCCAGCGAAATGATTATCTCTATCGGGTGAAAGCGCAGTCCCGAAGTGACGTCGAGGTCAAGGTCAGTGTGGTGCATACGGTGAAGGCGCCACAAAATTGGGACGCGGTGAAACGCGACGTGCTGCCAATAAATCACGCAATCGAGCAGCGCCACGCCCAAGATTAACTCGACCGCGCCGGGCAGTGCGAGCACATTCAATAATCCCCAACCGCGCTCCTGCGCCACCAGCGCGACAGACGCGGGTAAAATGGGCGCGGCGAAGCGCACGATGAGGTTATCGAGCAAGATGATACCCAGATTATTAAACCACCGCGCGGCTTTGGGGGTAGTCAAGACGCGGCGCGGTTTGATGATTTCCCACAGCGCCATGACGATGAAGATGATGAAGAATGAGGTTGTTCTGATGATAAGTTCGTTTGGCATAATTGCTATAACTCCAATTTGGATAAGTATGCTTGGAACATCGCTGAAAACGCGTGATGTGGTTCTTTGAAACTCGAAAGTAGCTCTTTCTCCGCAGCGTTAAGTTGCCTTCCGCCACCGCGCACCTGCCGCTCGCGTAGTTCGCGTAGCGTTCGCTCGAACATTTGTAGTTGTTTCAAACGAAGATAATTTAGCGCGTCGCGATCTAATTGGTACTTGCGAATCGTTTGTGTACCTCTAGCAGATCCTGCTTTCGGTCTGATGTAATCATCATCAAAGGTCAAATGTGACGCAGGGTCTTCTTCAGGGGCGCACGGATCCAAACAGGCAACGACGGGGAGCATCGCGTTAGGAAGTTTACGCTTATTACAATCATGGCAACTAAGATAAAGATTATCCCAATCGAACGCTCGCGCTGGTTCCTCTGTGACTTCGATATAGTGATCAACCTCACCTTCACTATCCCTAAGTTTGGTTTCGCAGTAAAAACATTTGTGGAAGCTCATCGCGGCTAGAGTATCCCGAATCTCGCGGTGTGCATACTGACGCGAATTAGGTCTTTCGCTAGAATTACTTGCGCGGCGTTCGAGATAGACAGCTAACCACCGGTCCTTTTTCTCGCGCAGTATTGGCGGCTCCGGCAATCTGGTTATCGAAATCACGAACTACTTCCTCCTTGAGTGATCTCCGCTAACAACTCCTCCACTTCGAAATACGAGAAATACGCAGGGTTCAGTTCTTTAAGTTTACTTTCAATCCCGGCGCGTTCTTCTTCGTCTCCAGCTTCAACCGCCTGTTTGCGCTGCTCGATTAGCCGCGTTATCTCCACGTTGAAAGGTAGAGTCTCCTCAAACAATGGCGACATCAAGATTTCGTCTACAGGCTTGTTGCTGTACTGCGCGGTCTCGTCAACGATGATACAATGGTCTCCTTTGGATTTGCAGACAAAGAGCCGCGCGTCAGAGACTGAGGAGATGATAAAGGGCGAATGAGTGGTGGCGATAATTTGTAGGTTGGGAAAAACATCAAAAATGGCGCGAATGAACCGTTTCTGCCATTTCGGGTGCAGTTGGTTTTCCGCCTCGTCAATCAGCAATAAGCCGGGTGTTTGTCCTAGTTCCGTGAGCGGCGTCTCGCGTAAAAAGTGTACGGAGTACATTTTGCCGAGCAGCCCGACCATATTTTGAATGAGATAGAGATTGCCCGCGCTGAGGTTGGTGAGGCTCACCGGCTGTTCGTTCTGTACAATAATCGGGTCATAGGTCGCCCGCGCCACATGACTTAACTTGCCACCATTCAGGAGGCTGTTAGCGATAATTCTTTCTAACATCGCGTAAAGTTGCTCCCCGGTGGCGCGTTCTTGGGCGTCGCGGCTGTCGCGCATGTAATCAAAATGGCAGATGAGTTGGGTGATGTCAGATTTTGTTTTTGTACCTTGCAGCGCGTTGCGCAAAAATTCGCGGTGTTGTGGACTCTTAAGCGTTTCAACCTTGTAAGAACCATTCGCGAGGGGGGATGCCCAGAAATCTACAACCCAGTTTGGGCAATCTCCACCATTCACAACTGAATTGGGAATACTGGCTAATCTATGATTGACTTTGAATTTGTCATCCAAAATCTTGTTGGAACTTAGGGACACACTCTCCTGTTCTACATCTAAAGCGATTTCTACATTTGCATGTTGAGCGCGGCTTTTTCTGCGAATATCTCGCTCTAACTTGGCATATTGCGGTCCAAACATACCGCGAATGGCATCGAGAACGATACTTTTCCCTGTGCCATTCTCCCCTGTAATCAAAACCACGCGCGGTATATCGCCCACTTCGGTAGTGAAATCCAAGTCGGCTTCGATAAAGGGACCGATATTTTTAAGAGACAAACTTATTACTCTCATAGCCACTCATACCTCATGCTCGATAAGCACGTACAATTTTTCACAATCTTGATACCCTTCACACTCCGCGCAGTTAGCCACACCACTCGCCAGAGCACATTTCCTGATTTGGCACTCGCGGCAGGGCCCACCCAATCTACCATTGGTAATCAGGCAACCGTCACAAGTTACAAACTCTACATCGATATCAGAATCATTGAACAGCTTACGCCAACGCGCTATAGCTTCCTGCCGCGCGGCTTCGTCATTCACCTGAGTAGCGATGTACGCGGGACATTCATCACAAAATAATCCACAAAAGGCAACCATATCACTCATCAAAAATTATCCCTTCTCGCTTCGACTGGTCTAGCGATCAAAAGCCCATCCTCGCGCGACACGCGCATAGCGAAGTCGAGCGCATCTATTTGCAACGCGATGTCGCGGTCTTGTGGGCGAAAATGCGGTTGCGCGGGGTCGGTGAACTTCGCGGCTGCGCGGCTCGTCAGAATAAAATCTCGCACCGCGTCTTTGTCCGGCTGAGTGCCCTGTAACAAATTTCTCAGATACAGCGCGCACATTTCGTCCTCGTCGGCGCGCTCCACCGCCCTTTTACCCATCGCGACGAGGGTGACTAAATCGGGCGCGGCGGCAAGTATCACTTCTGCGGTGGCGCGCGCGACGACCAACGAAGCCACGTAGATGCTACGCGCGTTCGCCGCGGCGCATACTCCCGCCGTCCCCGCGCTGGTGGATTGTATCAACGTCTTACCGCGTACACCAGCTTGCGATAGCTCATAGGGAGAATTGCCGAAATCGAACCCCGCCGGGCGTATGCCGCCAGTCTCGCCCATGCAGTAATCACCGACGCCGCGCTCGCGCAAAGCCAGCGCGCTATCGGGGTCGCCCACCAGTACAATCTTTTTCGCTCCGCGCGACAGGGCAATCGCGGCGGTGGTGAAGGCGCGAAAAACGTCGATGATAACGACCGTGCCCGCGGCGCGGCGCGCTCCTTCTAGCAAACTCTCTATGCGAATTTCCATGTTACTCTTTTCACTACATCATTCAGGTGCCCGTCACTTTCCGAAGTGACGGGCACCTTACCGCCGTGTCCTCCGTGACTCTGTAGTTAGATTTTCTAATTAGGCAAAACGCGGGTTATTCTTTCAGCGCCACCGCCTCAATTTCCACCAACGCGCCGAGTGGGAGTTTGGCGACTTGCACCGCCGACCGCGCCGGCGGATTTTCGGTGAAGAACTCCGCGTAGACCGCGTTCACCGCCGCGTAATCGTTCATGTCTGCCAGAAATACGGTCGTCTTCACCACCTGCGCCAGCGACGCGCCGCCCGCCTCTAACACCGCCTGCAAATTCTTCAATGCCTGCCGCGCCTGCGTTGGGGCGTCTCCCTCAATCAGCTTGCCGATGGCAGGGTCTATCGCGACCTGCCCCGCCGTGAATACCAAATTCCCCGCGACGATGCCCTGTGAATAGGGGCCTACCGCCTGCGGTGCCTTTTCCGTTGCAATAATCTCTTTTTTCATTTGTGAAATACTCCTTCTTTTTGATAATGTAAGACTTGCACAACCTCAGTATAATTTTACCGTCGAGGGCGCGGAGTTTTCTGGATAGTTGCTTATCGCTTTGCGCCTTTTATCTGCGTATATCCGCGTTAATCCGCGTCCTATTTCTTGTACAGCGAAAATCAGGTAAATCCGCGTTATCTGCGTTCTATTTATTAGATACGCGCTCCCAAGTCCGCGCCGCCACTTCGCGCGATTTCGCGCAGATTTCCGCCTCGTCCAGCGTCAACAATTCCCCACCGCGCATCAGCACGCGTCCTGCGACGATGGTCGTATCCACGCCAGTGCCATCTATCCCGAAAATGATGTGCCAGGGCAGATTGTCCGCGTTCAACGGTGTGGTAGGGTGATAATTCACAATCGCCATATCCGCCGCCGCGCCGACGCTCAACTCGCCCAACTTTTGTGGGAAGAAGATGTGCGCCGTCTCCGCGTTATGCTGAAACGCCATGCGCATTACTGTGTCCGCGCCCATCACCCGCGGGTCGCGCCGCGCCAATTTATGAACCAAATAGGTTGTGTGCATTCCGGTGAACATGTTGTTGGAGAAGCCATCGTTGCCCAATCCCACATGAATATCACGCTCCAGCATCTTGAGCACGTCGGCGACCCCGACCGCGTTATTCATGTTCGAGCGCGGGTTATGCACCACGCGCGCGCCGGTCTCGCGCAGAATCTCCAATTCGCTATCATCCACATGCACACAGTGCACCGCGATGCTCTTGTCGCTCATAATGCCCCACTTCGCCAACCGCGCCACCACCCGTTCGCCCGATTTCGCCAGACTGTCCTTTTGGTCAGCGACATCCTCCGCGACGTGAATGTGAAAACCACAATCCAAATCACGCGCCGCGCCGCGACATTTCTCCAACGTCTCATCGGATAGAGTCAACGAGGCGTGCAAGCCGAAGCTCCCCGCCAATAGCTCTGCGTCTCGCGCCTCACGGATAAAGCGTTCGTTCTCGCGTATCCCCAAAGCGGCGCGTTCGGGACCGTCGCGGTCCGTCACTTCGTAGCATAAGCTGGCGCG
>CAZSIG010000094.1:0-10139 GCA_964606195.1 uncultured Anaerolineales bacterium | reverse complement strand
TAGTATAATTATCGAGTTATTCGTGAGTAACCACTTAATGCTCGCCAGTCAACGGCACGAAACTCACCGGCAATAGATTTCGCGTCGAAACCTCTTCACCATGTTTCTCCACCAACCACAAACTCTGATAACCACCGGGTGGGCCGACGGGGAGTATCATCCGCCCGCCATCTGCCAATTGCTGCACTAACGACTGGGGTACGTGATCTGGCGCACAGGTAACGATGATCGCATCGTAGGGCGCGTGTTCCTCCCATCCATAATAACCATCGGCATGTTTGACATGCACATTGTCATAGTTCAGTTCGCGCAGCTTCTCCGCCGCAGATTTCGCTAATTCCTCGACAATCTCTACAGTGTAAACCTCCTCCGTCAATTCCGCGAGGATCGCTGCCTGGTATGCTGAACCAGTGCCGACCTCTAAGATTTTATCGCCGCGTTTTAGTTTCAGGATTTGCGTCATCAGCGCGACGATATACGGCTGCGAAATAGTCTGTCCGTATCCGATAGGCAAAGGGTGATCCGCGTAGGCTTGGTCTTTATAGCCCTTGGAGACAAATAGATGGCGCGGCACTTTCTCCATAACTCGTAGTACATCTTCATCGGTGATGTCGCGAGAACGCAATTGGGTTTCAACCATTCGTTTTCTCATCTCAGCATACCTGTCCTCTGTAGGTGTAGGAGATGCTTGCACTGGTGTGTCTTGGTGCAGCGCGGTCACAGTGGACACGATTGGCGCGGGGGTTGGTGTAGCTGCACTGCACCCATAACTCAAGCATATCCACATGACTATCAGCAACAATCTCGACAACTTCTCCAGCGATTCATTCATGCGATGATAGTTCCCCTACATACTTAGAAATACATTTCCCACTTCTCTATAAATATGATACTATCAAACCCATAAAAAGTCAAGAGATCGACAATCACAACTTCCCCGCGTTCATGTTTTTCACATTCCGACTTCATATTTTCTTCGTAACTACTCAGGCTACGCTCCGCGAGGGTTTGTAACCCTCGCCTTGTGGCAAAACGCGGGGCGGTTTAACTGTCAACGGGGGTTGCAAACCCCCTTAGAGCATTCGGCTGAGGTAACTACTCAGGCTCCGCTCCGCGAGGGTTTGTAACCCTCGCCTTGTGGCCCAAACGCGGCGCGTTTTAATCGTAAACGGCGGTTGCAAACCGCCTTAGAGCAATTGGCTGAGTAGTTACTTTTCTTCAAGAGTCCATGTTATAGTATCCGGGCTCTTCGGTAATTCGCGGGGTCAGCTTAACACTCGGTTTGTTTTTTGCCACCAAGTGCACTAATTGACGAGAATAAGCAGAAAATTAGTGGAAATTCGTGAAATTAGTGGCAGATTTTTCTTGTAACCACTCGAAATCCCAAAGACCCAATATCCAAAACCGCGAAGGGTGCCCATCGAGCTGTCCTTTTTTCATTTGCTGACACAGCGTAACAGGGTTATAATAGTTCATATTTTGCAGGAGTGGTCAAGGTATGTTGCATCTTGATTGTTATCTCATTCAACAAAACTAATTCCCATAGGAGGAAAAGATGGGAACGAAGGTATTAGTAGTGGACGATGAACTGAAAATTGTACGCGTCCTACGCGGTTATTTGGAACAATCAGGCTATGATGTCATCAGTTCACAGGACGGGCAAACCGCGCTGCACCAATTTCGCCGCGAGAAACCCGCGCTGGTGCTGCTCGATTTACACCTACCGAAAATAGACGGGCTGGATGTCTGTCGCACCATCCGTAAAGAATCGGACGTGCCGATCATTATGGTGACCGCGCGCGTCGAGGAGACCGACAAACTAATCGGATTAGAACTCGGCGCGGATGACTACGTGACGAAGCCGTTTAGCCCGCGCGAAGTTGTGGCGCGCGTCCGCGCCGTGCTGCGCCGCGCCACCGGCGGAATGGAAACGCAATCGGAGATCTTCTCCGTCGGCGATTTAACCATAGATATCGCCAAACGCGCGGTCACCCTGAAAGAAAAAGTAATAGAACTGACCCCCACAGAGTTCGATCTGTTGACCACTCTCGCCCGCACCCCCGACCGCGTCTATACTCGCCTACAACTCCTCGACGCGGTGCAAGGTTACGCGTTCGATGGCTACGAACGTACAATTGACACACACATCAAAAACATCAGGCAAAAAATCGAACCTGATCCCAAAAATCCACAGTATATCCTGACCGTATTTGGCGTCGGGTATAAACTTGCAGAACAGTAATTTGTGATAACGCGTATGCTTACATCGTAACCGCAGGCTTCACGCTTGCGCTTATATGGTTTACGCAAAATTGTAACTATAATTCACCGCAGAAGACGCGGAGTAAAGAAAACAGAACATGTTTTTCATGATTATACACACTCATAAGCATTCATTAAAGCTTATTCACGCCATGCAATAGAAAATTATTTCCAAGTCTCTGCGTTCTCCGCGTGCTCGGTGGTAAAATTACTCTGGGCTTGCATAAGTCCTAGCTTAATTGCCAAATGAAATCTTCAATCAGCACTGTAATTCGCCAGATAAATCACGCGCGGTTAGCCCGCGCTATATTATTAGTCAATATCATCACCTACATGGTTTTCTTCAGCGCGTTGGGCATCACAAGATACTACACGCAGCAGAATGGCCTGGACGCCGCGTTCTACGAACAGGCAATCTGGAACACCGCGCATGGTCGCCCCTTCGCCCTGACTCTAATCCCTGAAATCACCCATAAAATGGCAGACCATATCCAACCGACGATCGCGCTCTTCGCCCCGCTCTATTGGCTGCCACGAAGCCACGAGCTGTTTATCATCCTCGTGGTGGTAATCATGGCGAGCGGCGCGTTCCCCCTCTTCGCCATCGCGCGCGCCCAACTCCGTAATCCTTACCTCGCGCTAACCTTCGCGCTCGCGTACTTGTTCTACCCCTCACTCGAAGCTGCTAGTATCACTGACTTTCACGCGGTCAATCTCACCGCGCCGCTGTTTTTGTGGGCACTGTCCATTATCAACGCAAATGCAGATATGAAACCTGCGGCTACGGGCGCGTTCTTCATCCTCCTCACATTGGCGATGGGCTGTCGCGAGGAGGTCGCGTTATCTACCGTCGCCATCGGAGTTTACATATTCCTGATTTTGAAACGGCGCGAATTGGGGATAATCACCGCGCTATTTGGCGTCGTATGGTTCGCAGCGGCGATGGGCATTTTAATGCCCTACTTTCGCCCCGGAGGGACACCGCACACGCGTTTCTACAGCCAGCTAGGCAGCAATCTCACCGAGATCATCGCGACAGTTTTCACACAGCCGCTGTTGATTATTCAAACCATCACTGCGCCACCGAAAATCGCGTACCTGCGCAAACTACTGACCCCTATAGCGTTTCTGCCGCTGTTCAGCCTCACCGCCGCGTTGCCGGGCATGGCGGCGGTGCTGCTCAACCTGCTCAGCGACGCGAGCGTGATGCACACGACCGAGAATCACTACGTCGCGCCGCTCATTCCGTTTATATTCTACGCCAGCATATACGGAGCGCGAAACATCATCGCTTTGGCAAAAAGTAAGTGGGCGCGACATGCTCTAGTCGCGCTAATTATGCTGGGCATCGGCGCAGGCAGTTTGTACTATCACCATCGGCACGGTTTTACGCCGCTGTATGCTGATTTCAGCCTTCCCCGCGTAACAAAGCATCATAGACTACTGGATAAATTTCGCGTCCTCCTGCCGCGCGACGCGGGCGTAACCACACAGTACAATCTCGTTACCAGATTAGCACAACGCGAACACATCTACACCTTTCCCTGGATCGATTCGGAGACAGACTATATTCTACTTGACGTAACACACGAGCCGGGGGTGATGGCTGGCGGCAAGGTATACCGCGCTGTGGTACAAGAGCTATTGGACGGAGATGAGTTCGGAGTGATTACGGCAGAGGATGGCTATATTTTACTAAAACGCTGTGCGGGCACGGTGTGTCGCGATACTGAAGAAGGGTTACCCGACGAATTCTACGATTTCGCGCGAGTGCCGGAGGTACAACCTCAATTCCCCATGACAGTCGATTTTGGCGATAAACTACGGCTAATCGGGATAGATTACGTCAGTACGCGGCGTTGTTTCGTTCAAGTCAATCTCTACTGGCAAGCTTTGAATGAGCTAAACCACGACTATGATTTCGATCTATGGCTACACGACGCGGAGGGGAACATACATTGGCAACAGGGAACAAAATCGACGACGCTGTGGTATCCGACCAGCAGCTGGCGGCGAGGCGAGCGCGTGATAGTTTGGAGCCAAACGATTCCGGTTTCACAACTTGGCGTGGGCTATTTCTCGCTCCATATCCCCTTAGCAAGCGACGACGCCCAAAAACTGCGTCCGCGCGTCCAAGAATCCGCGCTGTTTCTGTCCGCGTTGGAATACGGCACCGCTCTAACTCTGCCCCAATTTCGCTGTGAGCATGAAATCGTCAAAACCGCGCCAGTGATGCGGCAGTACATCACGCCGAAAATCGAACATAACCTCGCGGTCAATTTCGATGATAAGATTTTGTTGCATGGATACGATACCCCGCGTGAAGAAGGCACAGTCTACCACAGCGGAGAATCGCTGTGCTTCACGCTCCACTGGCAGGCAATCGGCACGCCATTGGAATATTATAACGTGTTCATTCACGTTCTAGCTGAAAATGGTGAACGCGCCGCGCAATTCGACGCGCCGCCGCTGGACGGCAATTATCCGACTACTTGGTGGGCGCGGGGAGAAGTGATCGCTGACGCGCGGCGCGTCGTCATTCCGAAGGATATACCCCCCGGGGAATACGCGGTTTGGATAGGATTGTACGATTTGGATACGATGCAGCGGTTGGCGATTATAGATACGGGAAGCGAAGTGCGCGACAACGCAGTGTTACTGATGAAAGCGTTTCTCGCCGAGTGAACTCGGCGCGGCTACCGGAAACATGCTGAAGCATGTTCAATATAACGCGCTTCAGCGCGTTTCTCATAGCAGACGTGAGTTCACTCACTCACGGGGGGCGCCAAAATAATGTTTGGCGCGGCGCGGGATTTGATGTATAATGTACTGCTGTCATAATCATGAAACAGGAGTAAAACTGAACGAAAGATGAAACGCGTTATTGTGATATTAGTCATTCTAGCAGTAATGATTGGCGGGACAATGGGCATTTACTACGTCTCCGCCGAGAATAAGAAAACCTCCACCGACATTCCGCCCGACGCGGAGATAGTCACCACCGAGCGTGGTTTAATCAAGGCACAGGTCAATGCCACTGGCAATGTCGCGGCAGAGGCGTTGGTGAGTTTGGGCTTCAAGACCAGCGGGCGCGTCGCGAAAGTGCTGATTGAAGAGGGTGATACGGTGACTGAGGGGCAAGTGTTAGCGCGATTGGAAACGGCTGAGTTAGACTTGCAAATTACGCAGGCGGAGGCTAATCTGGAGATTAGTGAGACGCAGTTGCAAAAATTACAAGAAAAGGCGAGCGATTACGACATCGCGGCGGCGCGCGCCGCGGTGCAAAGTGCACAGGAGAGTTACGAACGGGTGCTAGAAGGTCCCGATGAAGCGGAGTTTGCTGCAGCAGAAGCCACGCTGATCAGCGCGCAAGAGAATTACACGCGAGTGCTCGAAGGCCCTGATGCGGCGGAACTTGCTGCTGCCCGCGCCGCGGTGACCAGCGCGCAGGCGAACTTAGATAAGTTGGAGACGGGACGCACCGCTGATGAAATCACCGTAGCTCGCGCCGAATTGAAAAGGGCACAAATCGCGCTGGAACAGGCGCAAAGCGAGTACGATAAAATCGCATGGACGAATCAGGTTGGTATGACGCCCCAAGCCGCACAGTTGGAACAAGCCACCGTCGCTTATGAGGCAGCTTTGGCTAACTATAACATCGCCCTAGAGGGCTTCTCCGACCGCGAGGTGTTGGCGGCGGCAGCGCAAGTGGCACAGGCGGAATCTACGCTGGCGAGTTTGCTGAAGATGCCGCGCCCGGCGGACGTCGCGGCGGCGCAGGCACAGATAGAACAAGCCGAGTCCGCGCTGGACAAGCTGCGCGATATGCCGCACTCCGCAGATGTAGCTGCCGCGCAGGCGCAGGTGGAACAGGCACAGGCGAGTCTGGATCGACTGCTGGAAGCGGCGAAGGATACCGACATTACCATCGCTGAGGCACAGGTCAAGCAGGCTAAAGTTTCATTAGAGCAGGCGAAGTTGGCGAAGGAGAACGCGGTGCTTAAAGCCCCGCGCAAGGGGAAAGTTGCCAGGTCAGACCTGCGCGTGGGGGAATTCGTCTCTGTCGGCGCGCCGGTCATGCAAATCGTCTGCCTGACCAATCTGCATATCGATGTGCTGATTGATGAGATCGACATCAACGCGATCGAGCCGGGGCAAGTCGCGGAGATCACGCTCGACGCCATGCCGGGAGTGGATTTAAGCGGACATGTCACCAAAATCGCGCCGACCGCGACGGTAGAGGGGGGCGTAATTTCGTATAAAGTGACAGTAGAACTCGATGATACGGACGTTAAAGTGTTGGAGGGAATGACCGCGAATGTGGCAATTACGACTGAGCGCAAAGAGGACGCATTGCTGTTGACCAATCGCGCCGTACAGGTAGATCGCGAGACCGGTAAGCTGTTCGTGGAACGTAAGAAGATGCTGGGAACGGAATTGGTCGAGATAGAGACTGGGTTGCGCGATGAGAACAACGTCGAGGTGGTGCGCGGTTTGGAGGAGGGCGATAAGGTAGTAATTAGAACGCTGACTCAAGCAGAACGAATTCGGGCTACGTTCGGGGAGTAAGGCGAGCTATTACCCATCAGCGGTCAGTAAAGGTTAGGACTTACGCAAACCGCGTGGTAATTAACCGCCGAGAGCGCGGAGAACGCGGAGTTTTTCTAAAAAAATATTTTAGCAAGCATTATACGCGGTCATGTACATTCATTTATGGTCATATTTTTTTAGATGGCAAAAACAGGTTAGAGATTCTGCGCTCTCCGCGCCCTCGGCAGTAAAAATACACCGAAGTTGCGTAAGTCCTAAAGGTATTACATAAGGAAGGCATAATGGAGACGCGCCGGATAATTGACCAGGTTGTCGCGGTTATAACAAATAGCTATCCTGAAGTTGTGCTGGCATATTTGTTCGGGTCGCAGGCGCGCGGAATCGCTAATAGATTGAGTGACGTGGATATCGCGGTGTTAGTGCGGGAAAATCGGACGGCGGAGCAATGCCTAAATACGCAGATATGCCTGATGCAAGATTTGACCGCCGCGTTGGAACGTAACGATGTAGATGTAGTAATCCTGAACCGCGCAAAACTGCCATTGCGTCATCAGGTGCTAAGATATGGTCAACTTATTTATTGTATTGACGACCAAGCGCGGTATCGGTTTACCTATGAGACCAACCGCGACTACCTAGACATGGCACACCTTTACAAAGTACAGCGGGAGTATCTGTATCGGCGTATCAGGGAGGGTGAATATGGGCGTAGACGAGAAGATTATCGCGCCGCGTTTGAAAAGGTTAGAGGAATGTTTGAGCAAGCTGCGGAGCCTGTGTCAGCCAGTTAGCATCGAGACATATCGCGGGGATTCTGTGCTGCGCGATATAGCTGAACGTAATTTGCAAGTCTCCGCTGAAATAGTATTTGATGTGGGTAATCACATTATCGCGGCGATGGGATGGAAAAGCCCTGAAAATTATCAAGAGGTTTTAGAGATTCTGGCACAACATCAGGTGTTATCGTCTAAGCTAGCTGCCGCGCTAAGCGGATTAGCCGGATTTCGCAATGTGTTAGTACACGAATACTTGACCGTTGACCACCAAATTGTGTACGCGGTGCTACAAAACAATTTGGAGTACCTTGAAGATTTTTCTAAAAGTGTCGTAAATTTCATGGACGAATTATCAGAGGAGGAAAAATAATGAGAATACCTATAATCGGTGGAAATTGGAAAATGCACACGACGGTCGCGGAAGCGCGAACGCTCGCGGAGCAGATGGTGGAGAAGCTCGACGATATCGCCAACGTCGAGAAGGTGCTGTGTCCCCCATTCATCTCATTGACGACGGTCGCGGAGGTAATCGAGGGCACATCGCTTAAATTGGGCGCGCAGAATATGTATCCGGAAGAGAAGGGCGCGTATACCGGCGAAATCGCCCCAACTATGTTAGAGGGGTTGTGTCAATACGTTATTTTGGGACACAGCGAACGGCGCGGTTATTTCAATGAATCGGATGAGTTCATCAATAAGAAGGTCAAAGCCGCGTTGGCGCATAATCTAATTCCAATTATCTGCGTGGGCGAGAGTTTGGAACAAAACAAAGCTGGACAAACTGCAGAAGTTGTCGGGCGCCAGGTCAAGGGCGTATTGGCGGATTTGAGCGCGGCGCAGGTCGCGGGCTTGGTCTTCGCCTACGAACCGATTTGGGCAATCGGCACGGGGCTTGCCGCGACGGGTGATGTCGCGAATTCCATCATTGGGGAGACGATGCGCGGCGTTATCGCCAAACTGTACGACGAAGAGACCGCGCAGACGGTGCGAATTCAATACGGTGGCAGCGTGAAAGGGAAAAACGCGCCGGAGTTTATGACGCAACCGGATATAGATGGCGCGTTGGTCGGCGGGGCGTCGCTGAAACCGGACGATTTCAAGATTATTGCGGAAACCGCCGCGAGCAAGATGAGCTGATAGTCGAGAAAAAATGAACGATATACCAGACCCGCGCGAAGTCCTCAGCGACCGCGAGATTGAGATATTACAAGAGCTGGCGACCGGCGCGACGAACCGCCAAATCGCGCAAAACTTGTTCATCAGCGTCAACACGGTCAAGGTGCATCTCCGCAACGTCTTCTCCAAGCTGGAGGTGGAATCGCGCGTTGAGGCAACGCTGTATGCCGTGCGCGCGGGTTTGGTAGAAGAAATCTTTCCGGCAGAGACAGGCGAGTCTAAAGACACCGAAGCGGAAGAAGAAGGCGAGGCGAAACCGGAGTTGCCTCTGCCGGAACCGCTGAATTTCGGGCGCGGTTCCGCGCCGATATCTGGAGCGAAGCGGCTGTTTTTAGTGTTAGCAACACTCATCGTGGCAGCATTCACCCTATTACCACAGCGCGCGTCGCGCTCCGACGCCTCGCGTGACCTGGTCACGCCCATCGAACAACCCACGCCCAAGCAATCGCACTGGACCGCGCTGGCACATATACCTACCCCGCGCGGTTGGTTAGCTGTAGCCGTGTATGAGAACGCCTTATACGCCATAGGCGGCATCGGGGTTTCGGGCAGCGGCACAGATGCGGTGGAGATGTACAACATCGCAAATAACACTTGGATACCACGTGCTGCCAAACCGACCGCCGCGAGTGACATCGGCGCGGTGACTATAGGTGATAAAATTTACGTGCCGGGTGGCTACACCGCGTTCGGTGAAGTCTCCGATGTTCTGGAGATTTATGACCCTGAAAATGACGAGTGGACGAAGGGCGCGTCACTGCCCCGCCCGGTTCATGCTTACGCGGCGACAGCCCTGAACGACAAAATGTATCTCTTCGGGGGGCACGATGGGGAAAATAATCTAAATCTAGTCTATGAGTATGATCCGTCCGCCGACCGGTGGCAGGAGAAAAAATCGATGCCTACGGCGCGGAGTTTCGCGGGCGCGGCGGCGGTGGGTGAGACTATCTACGTCATCGGGGGCTACAACGGGCAGGAACTCGCGGTGAATGAGGCTTACAGTCCGGCGCGAGATGAGTGGCAAGTTAAATCGCCCATGCCAACGCGACGCAGCGGAATCGGGGTGGTCGCAGCTAATAAGCAAATCTACGTGGTCGGCGGGGGTTGGGAAGAGACTGAGAATTACTTATACGCTAACCTGAGATACTCTCCACTAGAGGATAGCTGGAGAGATTTTGAGACGCCGCTCACGGGCATCTGGCGCAACGCGGGGGTGGTCGCAGTTCAGAATAAAATCTACGCGGTGGGGGGATGGAACGGGAACTATCTCAGTACTAATCAGGAATATCGCACCACCTTCGAGATTTTTATCCCCGCGATGTATTCAGGGGAGTAGTTTCCATGAGATTGCCGCATCACCAATGGACGAAAATC
>CAZSIG010000093.1:0-10218 GCA_964606195.1 uncultured Anaerolineales bacterium | reverse complement strand
GGATTTGCGCCCTTTATCCGCGTGAATCCGCGCAAATCCGCGTCCTATTTCTTGCCCAGCTTATTGGGGAACAACTCTATTGATTTATTTGACCGCGCCATTAATCGAACGCAGATAACGCAGATTGACCTGATTTTCGCAGATTTTGGGACATATGCCGCAATTTTGGGTAATGGGACTGGTTCAGTTGAGTTGGATATAGATCACGAATACCCCGAATGGCCAAATTACCCGAATTTTCCTCTTTTATTATTCGGGCTATTCGTAAATTCGCGACATTTGTGATTAAATCGCGGCGGTTCATCCAAAATCCAATAGAACTGAACCAGTGCCTGGGTAAGCAAAAACATAAAAATCAGCGTTCCGTTAGCTACGTGTCAACAAATCGATATAAACTCTAATAAAAATCTCCCGCAGATTACGCCCCAAAAACAGCGCCAAACCCGCGGGAGATCACTCTTACGTTTCACGCATCACGTTTTACGCTTCACGCCTCACGCCCTACATCGCGTCGAGGATCTGTTTCTTCTTCGCGTCGTACTCCTCCTGCGAAATCAAATCCGCCTCGAACATCGCTTTGAGCTTTTTCAGCTTCGCCATCGGGTCTTCAGCGGCTGGCGCGGCGGGGGCTGCCTGTTGCTGTTGTCCCATCGACTGTGCCATCATCTGCGCCATCGTCATCCCCGCGCCCAATCCGACGCCCGCGCTTGCCATACCGCCGCCGGGCTGCTGTGCCGCGTCGCGCGTTGCGTCCGCCATCTGCAATCGCGTGTAGGTATCTATGTCCAACAGACCCATCGAGCGCAGTTCGTCGATGCTCTTGTCAGAGGGGCGAAGTGAGGTGATGTATATCGATTTGAGTTGCAAACCAAGCGCGGCGAAATCATCCTGAGCTTTCGCCTTGACGCCCGCGCCGATCTCCTCAACCATCCCTTGCAAATCGAGGATCGATTTTTGCAGTTCTCCGAGCAGATCGGTCAGCTTATTGACGATGATCCCGCGCAGGTAATTGCCGATGTCTTTCGTGCGTACTAATCCTTGTGTGCCGACGATTTTGTTGACGAACAGTTGTGGATCGCTGACCTGAATGGAGTAGCTGCCGAACGCGGCGAGGATCATGATTCCCAAGCCAACGTTGGGATTGCGTAATACAATCGGCTGCGGCGTGCCCCACTTCATATCGATGAAGTCTTGGAGGCTGACGAAATAGACCTCCGCGGTGAACGGACTTCTGCCATCAAAGGCAAGCCCCAATAAATTTTTGAGTAACGGAATATTCTCCGTCGTCAGCGTGTGCATTCCCGGACCGAACACGTCTAACGCCTTGCCGTTGCGGAAGAAGACCGCGGCTTGGCTCTCGCGGACAGTTAGCTGTGACCCCAGATGAAAATCACCGCTGCCGTATTCGGGGAACTTATGCACCATCTCTTGCCCCGTATCATCAAAATACTCGATTCTATCAAATATCCTTGGCATTTTTATCTCCTTATTAAGTTTCTAATAAAGGACTCCACCGCGCAAGCTGTAAGTAGGATACTGATTAAGTTGTCTTTATAAAAAATGGCTCTACGCGGATTCGTGAGGTAGGGCAGGTTTCCATACCTGCCGTTTTTCCCGATGATTTGGAACGGCGGCTAAGAAAGCCGCCCTACACGAGTATTTTGAGCCTCGCGTCTGCTTACCCCACGAATCTGCGTTGATCCTAAAAAATCAGTGTAAATCTGTGTCCTATATCAAACTTGTCAACCAATCACAGCAGAGTCATAAAGATCTCCATATTTCGCTATCTCGCGCCGCGCTACGCCATGCCCAAATCCTCTTTGAGCGCGGCGAGTTCGCCGTCCATATCATCATCTTCTTCTAGCGCGGCAAGCTCTTCCTCTAACTTAACATCTTCATCTTCCATCTCCACCATCGCCTCGGCGCGGGCTTCCTCCGCCTCGATGCGCTCCTCCATCCGCTCTAGTTCATCGGCGTAATCGGGCATATCCAGAGTTTTCGCGCCGGTTCGACTGATCTGCTGCTGCGTCTTCGCCCGCTGACGCCGCGCGATCAAGACCTCGCGGTCGCGCTTCGCCTTTTCGAGCTTATTCTCCAGTCCCTCCAACTGCGCCTTTAAGTTCGTAACTGCCTGATCTTGCGCTTCCCACTGCTTTTGATAGATCTCGATCTGCGCGTCGTAATCCTTCTTGCGCCGTAACGCTTCTTTAGCCAGGTCATCGCGCCCTTTCTGCACCGCGAGCCGCGCTTTGTCGAACCACTTCTCCGCCATATCCTGACTTTCGCGCAGGTCTTTCTTCATCTGCTTTTCTTGCACGATGGCCTCCGCTACCTGCTCTTTCGCGTCCTTGATTGCCTGTTCCATATCGCGAATGATTTGATCGAGCATCTTCTCCGGGTCTTCGGCGCGATCGAGCATATCATTGACATTAGCGCGAAAAACTCTCGACATACGGTCTAAAAATCCCATTATACATTCCTCCTTCTATAAATGTCTCTATAACTTGCTACTTTTTCGCCCAAATCCTAATCTCATCAGCCAGAATGGGCTGTCCTACGCTGACGTTGATGTCGCTCCCCCACCGCTCCACCCACAGACGCTCGCCCGCCGCGGAGGTATAGAGCCAATATTCTACTTGTCCTTTACGGCGTCCCTCTTCGCCCTCGACGCGTACCGGCGCGCTGCCGGAATGAGTACGGTTAAATTCCGCGCCCTCGAAACTGAGTACTTCGGGAATCGGCGATTCAATCTGCAAAGTCGCGGCGCGGTAGGTCGCCAATTCGCTCTCACCGCCGCTCTCCACGCGCAGCCATATTTCCTCGTCACCATCGCGCAACAAAAAGGCGTACCATTTTACCTCACCAATCTCGTAGGTTATTTTGCCTTTTACGAGATAATCGACTCCGCCGTAGGTAATTGCGGGGTTTTTCTTCAGTTTCAACTTAGATAACTCTTTGGCTGTGGGGCTGAGTTCACTGACTGGTCCCAATACCTCTAGCAAATCCTCTTCCGGCAACTCTTTGCCCTCGGCTAGGAGCGTTTTACGTTGGTCAAATCGCGTGTTCAAATCGGCGACAGTTTTCGTCAGGGCGCGAATTGCTTCTTTGGGATCATCGCCATCTTCTAGCGATTGTGCCACCGCGTCAACTCCCTCCTCGACCTGTTCCGCGCCGTCAGCCAGCGCCAGGTCAAAGGCGTAGAGTTGATTCAGCGCGGCATCGTCCACTTTGACCGCGTCGAACCACCCCGCGTAGCCGTAGGACGCGGTGCGCAAGCGATCGATAAAAGTCTGCAACTTTGTGACCGCTTTCTCTAAATCATCAATATACATTATCGCTGTACCGCTGAGCATCTCCGTCTGCAGGTCGTTCAAGCGTTTGCGCTGCGCGTCGTACTTGCTCGCCAGATTCATGCGCAACTGCTTGTCCGCCTCGCGGCGCGCATCTTTGGCGCGGTAGGCGCCATAGCCGGGCAAAGCGTTTGCCAAACTCTCTATACCATCCCTAACCCTAGTACCTATATCCATATTTTTAATCCTCCTTAACCAGCATTAAGATATTCAATTTAACCGGACACTAGCCTGTAAATACTCTCAGGCGCGTCTTTTCCTTTCAATTTTACGGGAGGCAGGGCATCGAACCGCGTTAACAATTCAGCATCGTTCAGGGTTTCATAGACAGTCTGCGAGATGATCACTTCCCCATGTTGCGCGATCTCCACCAAACGGTGCGCGGTGTTCACCACATCGCCCACCAACGCGAATTTCATGTGTGTCTCAGAGCCGACATTCCCCATCACCGCCGTGCCGCGATTTATGCCAATGCCCAGCCCGATGTCAATCCCGCGCTCCTCGATCCACAACTGCCGTATTTCGGTAAAACTATCTTGCATCTCCCGCGCAGTATGTACCGCCAACTCTGTCGCGTTCTCTTGTTCAAATGGCACACCAAAGCCGACCATTAACTCGTCACCAGCCAGATCGAAAATCGTGCCGCGATGCTTATAGACTACGCGCGTCATTTGAGTGAAGAATTGTCTGAGTACATCGACCACCATATCTGGATGGAAGGTCGCCGTCATACGCGTAAAACCGCGCAGATCAGCGAACAACACTACCGCCGTTTTGCGCTCGCGTCGATCGAAGAAACTCTGCTTATCTTCAAGAATGCGATCCACTAGTTCCGGACTGACGTAGCGTTCAAAAGTGCCTCTTATCTGCTTTTGCTTCTCTTGCTCCGCGGCTAAGCGCACTCGCTCTAGTTCTTTCAGCGCAGTAATATCTTGCATCACCGCGACGTAGCCGACACCTTTTACCGGTGAGACGCTGGCATAGAGAGTGCGCTGCTCGGAGGTAACTGCTTCGGTCACCTGCACTTGATTCTCCTCCGCCGCGCGCTCAAAAGCCGCGCCCAATTCTGCCGAGGTCACCACAGAATTAACCGGCTGCTCCAAACAGCTCGCGGAGGTAGCTCCAAACATTCGCTCCGCAGCCGGATTGATCTGTTGAATATGCAATCCCTCATCAGTCACTATGACCATATCGGCGGTGCTGTTCAAGACTGCCGCCAACTGCCCGCGTTCCTCCTGAGTGGCAATGAACAACTGCGCGTTTTGAATACTGATCGTCGCCTGCGCGGCGATCGATTTGAGTAAAGCCAAATGCCCCTCGTCGAAGTAGTTCGGCGCGTCATGGACGAACATTAATACACCTACTACTTCCCCCATTTTAAGTAGCGGTACCACCAACGCGGATCGCGTCTTTTCTACATCATCCGGCAGCACCACCCATCTTTCATCTTCGATAGTATCGTAGACGATGGTCCCTTGCTCTTGTTTAAGCACCCAACCCACCAAGCCTCTATCGATGATCGCTTCGGTGACCTTCTCGGTGACGACCGGCTGATAAGATGGTTTTTGCCGCACCATGATCTTGTATTGCGCCTTGCCTTCGGAATCCAACAGCATCACCATGCCTTTGCTCGCGCCCAATACCTTGCCCGTCGCGGAGACTACTTTAATCAGGATTTGGTCTAACGACAGATTGGTATTCAGTTCGCGGCTGACATCATAGAGCAGTTGCAGCCGATTGCGCTCGCGCTGTAGCGCCATGCGCGTCTCGCGCAGGTTCATGAGCGAAGTGACGCGGGCGAGCAGTTCCTGCCAATTGAATGGCTTAGAGAGGAAATCATCCGCGCCGGCGCGAATCCCCTCGACGCGCGCCGCGCTATCGTTGAGCGCAGTGACCATCACGATGGGTAATAATTTAGTCTCTTCTTGTGCGCGCAACTTACGACACACCTCAAAGCCGTTCATCTTGGGCATAATCACGTCCAGAATGACCAGATCGGGCTGTTCCGCCGCGACTTTCTCTAGCGCTTCCGCGCCGTCGCCCGCCATCACAACGGCATAACCATGTTTTTGTAAAGCCTTTTTCGCTACTAAAACATTAGCCATCAAATCATCTGCAACTAAAATTTTTGCCGGTGCTGAGGTTTCTTGCATCATTCCTTGCCCCCTAGAACAATCTAACGACTATCTGAAACATTTTACGGCGCGGCGGGCGGTTGGAAAACAAATGAGACTGTCGCGCTGAAGCCGTTAGCCTGGGCGATAATTTGAGAAGTAGCTACTGCTGGCCAACTGTCGTTCCAAGTGTAATTTTGTAAGAAAGAACGATCGCGGTTAGTCGTTACGGAGGGTAAATTCACTACGGCACCGTTGGACATGACCAATTGCAGCGTGACGGCGGTTTCAGGCGGCCAGTTTTCGCCATAGACATTGAAAGTTCGCGCATCTATGGGGTTGACAGTCAAATTAGCGGTCGGTATAGAAGTTGTAGGAGAAGCTGTCGGTGAAGGTGTAGGTGTGGGCGTCGCGGTCGGCGGTACGGTAGTCGGCGTAAACCGTTCCCAGGCGAGGCGGATACGCGCGTTGTCGGTGCGCTCGTAATACTCCACCCTCAAGTTATGATTGCCCTCAGTTAGAGGATAATTGACCGAAAATTCCCCGGTGTTATCTTGCCACAGATTAACTACCAATATATCGTCTATCCACACCAGAACACCGTCATCCGCCCTGCCGTAGAAACGATAGTCGCCTCCATCGAACCATAATGTACGCTCCCACCGCACGGAGAAATTATCGGCATTCATGCCCGAAAGCGGCGCCGCGCCGACCCAATTGAAATCCAAGAACGTCAATCGTTCATCTTCGCACACGATTCTAGAATCGCCTTGTAGGTCATTTGTATTAAAATACTCACCGCGCCAGTTATTACACTGCGGTTCCCACCAGACCTTGACCTCCGCGTCACCGGTTTTCTCGTAATACTCTACGGTGATTTTGTGATCGCCTGTGGACAACCCCTCTAACTCCTCCGATAGCTCATGTTGTCCATCAGACCATGCGTTCAGGAGCAACAAAGTATCATCGATATAAACGCGCACGCCATCATCGGCTTTGGCGTGGAAGATGTAATCGCCGCGCTCGAAGTGCAGGGTACGCGTCCAGCGCGCCGAAAAATTATCGGCGGATATGCCAGCATACGGCGCGTCGTTGTCCCAATCGAAATCCACCTCTTCTTCGTTACGCGTCAGAACCGGATCGCCCGACAGGTCACGGTTGTTATAATACCGGGCGCGCCATTCTCCCGTAGTCGCCAAGCTCTCCCACCACACTTTGGCGCGGGCATTGCCAGTGTGTTCAAAATACTCGATCTTGATTTGATGATCATCTGTAGCTAGATTGTAGTACTCAGCCTGCACGCTGCCGGTGCCATCGCGCCAACTATCTATGATCAACTCATCGCCCAACCATATCCTTACACCATCATCGACATTCGCGTGGAATATATAATTGCCCCCCTCGAAAGGAATCTCACGCGTCCAGCGCACCGCGAAGTTATCCGCCTGCACGCCCGTCGCGGGCGAATTCGCGCCCCAATCGAAATCGATACTGCGATCATTACGCGTCAGAATCGGCGACCCGCTGAAATCGCGATTGTTGAAATATTCCCCTTTCCAGTGAGTATAAACCTCGCGCTTCTCCCAAGTAACTTGTGCCTTCGCCCCGCCGGTCAATTCGTAATATTCGATTTTGACAGTGTGAGTTCCGGCAGCCAAATCCATATATTGTCCCGAACCGTTCCCCGAACCCTCATCCCAGCGATCTATAACTTCTGTGCCATCCACCCACACGCGTATGCCATCGTCGGATTGGCTGTAGAAATCGTAATCCCCGCCCTGAAAACTCAACTCCCGCGTCCAGCGCGCGCTGAAATTATCGGCGGGGATAAGGTCATGTGGCGAATCGGTGCCCCAGTTGAAATCGACGCTGCGATCGTTGCGAACGATCACCGGCTCGCCGGTCAGATTACGATTATCGTAATACTCCCCGCGCCATTCCGTGATGACCGGGGTTCTATCCCACCATACGGCAACTTTGGCATCGCCGGTATTTTCGTAATACTCGACCTTAACCGTATGATAGCCCGCGCTGATACTCTGTGGCTCGCTGTTGACCGACGGTTTGTAACCATCTACCCATTGATCGATGATCAAGTTGTTATCAACCCACACGCGCACGCCGTCATCGGACATCGCGTAGAAGGTATAGCTGCCCGCTGCGAATGTTACATCTCTTGTCCACCGCGCCGAGAAATTTTCCGCCGGAATGTCGGGCGGCGAACCTGCTTCCCAATCGAAATCGATCTCCGCATCATCGCGTACTAACTTGGGATTGCCATCGAGGCTCGTGTTATCGAAATATTGACCGCGCCATCCGGTGAAATAGGTTTCCCAATCCAAGCTAATCTGCGCCGCGCCGACCTTCTCCAGATATTCCACGCGCAGTGAGTAATATCCCCCATCCAAAGCCACTTCGCTGACCGAAGTTTGCCCATCCGCGTCACTCCACCGATCAATCAGCAATTCATCATTTATCCACAGCCGCACGCCATCATCCGCGGCGACCTCAAAGCGATAATTCCCCGCCTCGAATTGCAGCGTTCGCGTCCACCGCGCCGAGAAATTATCCGCCGGCAGCGCGGCGTGAGGGGCATCGGTGCCCCAATCGAAATTCACCTCTTCGTCGTCGCGCACTAAAACCGGGCTGCCGCTTAAATTCGTATTATCGAAATATTCGCCCTTCCAATTGGTAATCGTCACCGTCTCTGCGGCAGTGGGCGACGCGATGGAAGCTACGGAAGTGGCAGTCGCGGCGGGAGAGATCAGGGGATCATCCGTTGCCGTAGCCCCAGAGGAAGGATCTGTGGGGACAAATGGCACGAACCAATAAGCTTGCCGCGCCTCTAACGAAAAATCAGGTGCCGCGACTACAAAATCTATTTGAGGCAACGAGTTCCATCGTTCCTCGTCAGGCACCACAAACGCGATGGTGAAGGTACCATCAGGCTCGACCTGAATGGCGCCATACATCGCATCACCGCGCACCGCGCCTTGCGGTTCCGCCAAGCCGAGGATAAGTTGCTGATTAGGGGGCCAATTTCGCCCCACTACCGTGACCTGACTCCCCGGCGCGCCTGAAGTGGGGTTCAACTCAATGACAGGACTACCAAGCGGTGCCTGTGTCGCGGGTTGTCCAGTGGTGCTCGTAGCCGTGGCGTTGGGGTCCACCGTCGAAGTAGGCATAGCCGGCAAAGTTGTCTGCTGGGAAATCGCGGTGCGTTGAGGCAGAGTGGCTGTCGCGGTTGGAGCAGCGGGCGTTTTCCCCCGATTCAATAGCACACTCGCCAATAGCACAATTATGAGAAAAATGCTTATTACGATTATCGAACCGAGAGCGATTAAAACGATGCGTTGGGTTCTGGTCATCTCTTTCATTTTTTCCATGTGTTATATTCCTCGTTTTTTTAATTGACTTGTCTTGAAACACTCAAATTTGGCGTGGTGGTATAGCCAATCTACCGCGGCAATTTATCAGAGTTCATCTCAATGTTAGAAATGAGATAACCACGAAGAACACCAAGAGCACTAAGAGATTTAATGAGCAGGTATAAACGCGTATGATAGCTAATGAAAATCAACTTGGTGTTTCTTTGTGCTCTTTGTGGTTAAAAATTATTTCCGAAAATGTTTATTCTACCGTAATCTTATCGCGTATCTTTTCCAATGTCACTGCCCCAATGCCGTATACTTTGGTAATATCCTCGACCGTATCATAGGGGCGATTGTCGATAATTGCCTGAGCGCGGCTCGGACCGATACCGGGTAGTGTATCTAGCTGCTCCAACGTCGCGGTGTTGATGTTGATCATCTCTCCCCCCGCATCACGCGCGGGACTATTCGTCGTGGCGACAATCGTGGGCGGGGGCGCGATAGTTATCGGTTCTACACTTTCATCTTGCGTCGGAATGTAAATTTGCTGTCCATCGTACAACGGCAAAGCTAGGTTGACGCGCAACAAATCTGCTTGAGATAATGTGCCCCCTGCCATTACCACCGCGTCTTTAATGATACTGTTCGGGGGCAAAGTGTATACATCTACATTATGCACCGCGCCGGTGACATAAACCCGCAGCGGCGCAGGCGTCGGTACAGATGTCGCGGTCGCGGGCGGTAGCGGCGTAGGGGGCGGAATGATCTCAATTGTTGCCGAATCGGGTTGACGTAGGAAGAAAACCACTGTTCCCAACCCGAGCGCGTATACCAGAGTCAATAAGATATAACCGCGATATTTGAGTAACATAGCCTCAGCGAGCAGAAATTTAGGGACAATTCGTGAAATTAGTGGCAAAAAATAAGCTATGTGAGACTAACCACGCGAACTTCTCAAGAGCTTTCGCTTTAAGTATCGAACTGCCGATCTCCCGCGTCGCCCAGACCGGGCACGATATAGCCTATATCGTTGAGATGATCGTCAATTGCCGCGATGTGCACATCGACGTCGGGATGATGAGTGTGAAGATGTTCTATCCCCTCCGGCGCCGCGATGATGCCCACATACTTGATGCGCGGTACGCCTATTTGCTTGAGCAGGCTCGCGGTTGCGACGGCAGAGCCGCCGGTCGCCAACATCGGATCGAGAATCAGGCAAACTTCAGCGGTGGTAGAATCGGGCAGTTTATTGTAATACCATACCGGCTGCAACGTCTCATGGTCGCGGTACAGTCCGATATGCCACACGCGCGCCGTGGGGATAATCTCCAGCGCGGCGTCGATCATGCCCAATCCCGCGCGCAGCACGGGCGCGAAGGCTAT
>CAZSIG010000092.1:8043-10252 GCA_964606195.1 uncultured Anaerolineales bacterium | reverse complement strand
GCGCATCTAGCCGGGCTGCCGTATGTGAGGATCATTCACGGAAAGGGGACCGGTACGCTGCGCCAAGTGGTGCGCGATTTTCTGCACGACCATCCGCTGGTATCAGAATACCAAGCTGGGGAAGAACGCGAAGGCGGAGAAGGAGTGACGGTGGCGCGAATTGTTTCATAAACATAAATAAAGGCGTCTGACACCTTCGAAAGTGCCGGACGCCTTAAGCCATTGTGGCTTTCGCCTCCCCACCAAGCCGTGTGAACATGGTTTTGAACCTGCTAGTACAGCAGGTGGAGACTTAACTAGACGCGCTGCCTCGCCTGTTATGGTTACTACATTGCTTCTATATTATCAAGCCCCCTATATCAAATATGTGTTGGCTCAAAACGTAGTTGCCATCACGTACTTAGCAGGGTGAATATATACTAACATAAAATTGGCGAAAACGCAAATGATACCGAAAAGTAGTATGACTAATATTGCAATTTACCATATTACGCGGTATGATTCGGCGCGAAAAATACAAACTTTAGCGAGAGGTCACTGGTTCAGTTAAATTGGATACCGCGGTGCGCGGCTCCAAGCCCCCGTCCGCGGGGGCATTGGGGCGAGATGCGGCACTATTCTGCCCTCGCGGACGAGGGCTAGGAGCATGGTCGGGGAAAATCAAACTCAACTGAACCAGTACCAGCGAGAGAGAATAATGAATAGCGAGTTACGATTACGGATTATAAAGGTGATGTGTAATTTTGTCGGCTTCGCGCTGTTGGCGCTAATCGGCGAGCAGCTTTGGAAGAAACTTGGGCGTAAAGAACCGCGAGCTGTCCCGATAGAGGTGCCGATGGCGATGGAAGATATAGACGCTGACGAAGAACGAATTATTGAAGACCGGTTGAGGGGTTTAGGGTACATCGATTAGGATTGATATCGTGCGAGTTAGAAAAACGCTTGTCATTGGAATATTCATACTTTTGCTGACCGCGTGTGGTCGCGTCTTTCCAACACCTACGGCAATCGCGCCATCACCATCGAGCGGAAACGGCGGCGCGCAAACTAGTCTACCTGTAGCAACTACAGTTCCCGTTGACGCGACCTCCGTTATAGACAATCCTACCGCGCCGCCGCCAACTGTACCGGTAGCCACGCCGACTCGCCCAGCTCCAGAGTTGGTAACGCAGACATACTTGGGGGCTTGGGCACAGGGAGATTACGCGCAGATGTACCAGCATTTATCTGCCGCGGCGCAAAGTGACATAAGCCAAGAGCAGTTCATCAAACGTTACAACGACATCGCGAACGAGGCGACTATCACGGGCATTAGTTTCACAGTTACGGAAAGGGAAGAAGATGAGTGGCGCGCGACGGTCTCTTACAGCATAACCATACATACTATTTTGGTCGGAGATGTAGAGACTGATAACAAGATGCCTCTGACTTGGGAAAACGGTTCCTGGCGCGTAGAATGGAGTCCGAGTTTGATTTTCAAGGAACTCTCCGGTGATAATCTGATTCACATGTTCGATCGCATTCCCACGCGCGGTAATATTTACGACCGTACCGGACTGCCGCTGGCGGTTGAGGGCGCGATCGTGACCGTCGGCGTCGTGCCCGGACAGATTCAAGACGAAGCGAAGCTGCTCCAAGTCCTGAGCAATACGCTACAAATGCCTCCTGAAAACATCAAAGCAAAGTATGACGCGGGACAGGCAGATTGGTTCATGCCGATCAAGGATATCAATTTTGAGGCGAGTCAGGCGCATTACAACGCGCTAAACGCAGTGGAAGGAATCGCCCTGCGCGAAAAATCGCTGCGCGTTTATCCACAGGGAAGTCTGACCGCGCAGGTAATCGGCTATCAGGGGGAGATCGACGCGACAGAGTTACAAGAGTTGGCACCGTTGGGATATCAACTAGGTGATGATATAGGGAAATCGGGTTTGGAGAAATGGGGTGAGGCGTATCTGGCAGGCAAACGCGGTGGCGTATTGAGCGTCATCACGCCTGAAGGACAAGTAGTTACCGCCATCAAATCCTCGTTAGCGCAACAGAGCCGTAGTCTGTTCACTTCCCTAAATTTGGAGTTACAGCGCGCGGCAGATACAGCACTGGGTGAAAAAATAGGCGCGATAGTCGCGCTTGATCCGCGTAATGGGGAGGTGCTGGCAATGAGCAGCCATCCTACATACGATCCCAATGCCTTAGAATGGGGATTGAC
>CAZSIG010000092.1:0-7943 GCA_964606195.1 uncultured Anaerolineales bacterium | reverse complement strand
ATGTATCAAGCCATCGTCAAGTCTTGCGACATCTATTTCTACGAAGTGGGAAAACATTTGGATCAACTGGACAACACCCTATTGCCGAACTTCGCGCGCGAATGCGGGTTCGGCAGTGCAACGGGGATAGAGCTTGACGAGACGCCCGGTATCGTTCCCGATAATGATTGGAAGGTAAACACACAGGGGCATCCTTGGTTCGTGGGAGATTCGGTGAATCTAGCCATTGGTCAGGGATATATTCTGGTGACTCCGCTGCAAGTGGCGAATTTCATCGCGGCGGTGGGCAATGGTGGTATCTTGTATAGCCCGCGATTGGTAACGCGAGTTACGGGAAACTCAGAGGAAGCGGAGCTTAAACTTCTTCCAGAGGAAAAGGGGCGGCTGCCGCATTCGCCGGAAAACTTACAGAAGATCAGAGAAGCATTGCATGATGTAACTCAACCGGGTGGTACTGCCTATAGCGCATTTTCGGGAAGTGCTTTGAGCGTCGCAGGCAAAACCGGAACGGCGGAAAATTCGACGGGAGTGCCGCATTCCTGGTTCGCGGGTTACGTCCCCGCTGAAAATCCACAGTTAGCGATAGTAATCATAGTGGAACAGGGCGGAGAGGGTTCTGAGACCGCCGCGCCGATCTTCCGCCAAATTGCCGAATCGTACTTCTCGCCGCCGCCCGCGCCAGAGCAAGATGATAATTGATTACTGTTTACTGCAAATCAATTTGACTAATGTTCGTAAATGTGTTATAGTAGCCTGTGTTAATCGTAGCCGCGCCGATCGGGTGGTAGATCATAGGCTGCGCAAATTTCTTGAAACATTTATCAAGGGGAGGTAAGGAACATTAGAAGGAGAAAGAGGATTAAGCCAAGAATGCGTAGAAAAAACAGACACCGAGTAAATGAACGTATCAGGGCACCGAAAGTGCGCGTTATAGACGCTGATGGTAAGCAGTTAGGTATAGTCTCTACCCGAGAGGCTTTACAATTAGCACGAGAACGCGGCGTTGATTTAGTTGAAGTGGCACCACAAGCGGATCCCCCCGTCTGCAGATTGCTTGATTATGGCAAATTTGTTTACGAACAGACGAAGAAGGAACGCGAGGCGCGTAAAAGACAGAAAACTACAGAGGTAAAAGAAGTCCGCTTCCGCCCCAAAACTGACACTCACGATATCGAGTTCAAAGTAAAACGCATTCGTAAGTTCCTCAGTGAGGGAGCTAAGGTTAAGATTAGGGTTCATTTTCGGGGACGCGAAGTGACTTATCCGGAGCTAGGACGCGAATTGTTGGAGCACATTGTCGAATTAGTGGGAGAAGATGCCACAGTGGAACAGAAGCCGCGTATGGAGGGGCGGAATATGTTTATGATGCTGACTCCGGAGAGTAAAAAGTAAAAAGATTAAGGATTACAACGAGCGATTCGATCGCTCTTGCTACAGGGCGACAGTTCGACCGCGACCCTAGAAACTAGCAAACAAGGAGGTGTTCAATTGGCTAGAGCAAAGAGTGGCGTAATTAAACGACGACGACACAAGAAAGTATTGAAACTAACTAAAGGGCAGATGGGGAGCAAGCATCTGCTATATCGGCGCGGGCATGAGGCGATGCTCAAATCGCTGTGGTATTCCACGCGCGATCGCAAGAATCGCAAACGCGATTTCCGCCGCTTGTGGATTACCCGCATCAACGCTGCCGCCCGGCAAAATGGGCTGTCCTACAGCCGTTTTATGAATGGGTTGAAACAAGCTGGCATTGAGTTAGATCGTAAGATATTGGCGGAAATGGCGGTTAATGATGAACAAGAGTTCGCCCAGTTGGTAGAAGTGGCTAAAAGTGCAATAGGGGCGTAAACTTTCTCTAAAAGTGGATTATAAGTATTCGAAAACGCGCTACATTATGAGTGGCGCGTTTTTCTTTTTGAACTAAAGATTAGGGGGTAGACGAATATGACGGATGAGTTTACTGAAAAGAGGTGGAAAAGTCAGCAGATTAAGCATATAGAGCAGATTTTTGATTATGTATGACCGCGTATGAGTGTAAGTGAACGCGTTTTCATCAGCTTAATCCGCTAAATCCGCTGGAAAATTAGTTTTTTCTGTAGAGTCAATAATAAAAAGCAAAAATTCGCGTCATTCGCCCATTCGTGATATTCGTGATCCACATCACGCAGACGACCGCGATTGCCCAAACTCTCACTTGCACTTCCCCCCGTTTTGAAGTACAATCCTGTATATATAGAGAAAAAGGAAAATAAACGCTGATATTTTAAGAACGATTATATAATTAGGGCGGTATTGATTGGAGCTTCTTACACAAGCTCGTGGTACCGCCCTGAAAATTGCTCTCACGTAATCATAATGTCTACTGCAATAGATAAACTAAAGAAAATTTTAACCCTAGAATACAACAAACAATGCCGCGACGCGGCGGTGATGGGAGGGTTGGAGAGTTTTATTCAGAACTGGAGTAAAGAGGCACATGGGCAAGCGACAAACGCGAAGGCGCATAGTGCCATCGACGATATAGTCAACTTTTTTTCTGATTATTCCGCGCAAAGTGTTACCGCGCGTCAAAGCAGTGTAAAGCGCGCTTTAGCTAAGCTGGGTGTGAATATGGAACAAAATCGCGACACTCCGCCGCGCGAAACCGGACGGCGAACGCGTAAGCGCAGCATGCCCGTTCTGGATTGGCACGAACCGATCGAGGAGTTGGGGGGCGTGGGCAAAAGGTTCGCGGATAAACTCAAGAAGTTGGGATTGTATACCATACGTGATCTGTTGTATTGGTTTCCGTTCCGTTACGACGATTTTAGCTCATTGAAACCGATAAGCCATCTGGTCTACGGTGAAGAAGTAACCATAGTTGGCGTGATCCATAAAACGCACACTCGCGACGCTCGAAGTGGGATGAAAATTACCACGAGCACTATCGCGGATGGGACAGGATATATAACCGCGACCTGGTTTAACCAGCCTTACCTGCAAAAACAGCTGAGACCCGGCAAACGCATCGCGGTTAGCGGCAAGGTCAACCAGTACTTGGGAAAGCTGACCTTTCAATCGCCCGTATGGGAACCGATAGACCGCGAACTACAAAGCAATCTTCACACGGGACGGTTAGTGCCGGTGTACTCTCTTACTAAAGGACTTAGCAGTCGCTGGTTGAGAAAGACCACGCGCAAGGCGATAGAGCGCACCAGCGGCAAGATAGATGATCATCTTCCCACAGAGTTACGCCGCGATCACAACTTGTTACCGCTCAACCGCGCCATCGAGGAGATTCACTTTCCCAGCAGCCCGGAGATGCGCGATCGAGCACGGCGCCGTTTGGCTTTCGATGAATTTTTGCTCATACAGTTAGGCGTGCTGCGTCAAAGAAATCAGTGGAAGGCGAAAACCGGACACGCCGTGAAAATCGATCAAGAATTGCTAGAACGGTTCATCGCGTCGCTCCCCTTCGAACTGACCGGCGCGCAAAAACGCGCCTTGAGCAGCATCTTGGACGAGCTGAAACGGGATGCTCCCATGAGTCGTCTGTTACAAGGCGATGTCGGCGCGGGGAAAACGGTCGTCGCCGCCGCGGCGGCACTGATGGTGGTCAACAGTGGCTTTCAAGCCGCGCTGATGGCGCCGACGGAAATTTTGGCGGAACAACATTACCAGACATTAAGCAAGCTGTTGGGCGATCAAAAACAAATAGAGTTGCGCCTGTTGACCGGCGGGCTACCAGCGCGAGAGAAACAAGAAGTTCAAGAAGAGATCGCGAGCGGTAAGGTAAACTTTGTCGTGGGAACTCATGCCTTGATTCAGAAGGATGTCAATTTCCCCAATCTTGGCTTGTCCATCGTGGACGAGCAGCACCGTTTTGGTGTTAAACAGCGCGCCGCGTTGCGCCAACAAGATCCCTCCGGCGCACAGTTCTATCCTCATCTGCTGGTTATGAGCGCGACACCTATTCCGCGCTCGCTCGCCCTGACGATATACGGTGATCTAGACCTATCGGTCATCGACGAAATGCCGCCGGGGCGCCAAACTATTCAGACGCGCTGGTTGGCACCGCGAGAGCGCGAACGCGCGTATCAGTTCATAAAATCACAAATCGAACAAGGTCGTCAGGCGTTTATCATCTGTCCACTGGTCGAGGAATCGGAAAAGATCGAATCTAAAGCGGCAGTCGAGGAGCACCAACGATTACAGCACGAAATATTTCCCGATTTGAAGTTGGGGCTGTTACATGGACGAATGAAATCTGAAGAGAAAGAAGCGGTGATGGCGCAGTTCAAACGGGGCGAACTTGATATTCTGGTCTCCACCGCGGTTGTGGAGGTCGGAATTGACGTGCCCAACGCGACGGTGATGCTGATCGAAAGCGCGAACCGCTTTGGCTTAGCCCAGTTACACCAGTTTCGCGGACGCGTGGGGCGCGGCGAACACCAATCCTACTGCCTGCTTCTGGCGGACGCGGTGACGGAGACAAGTGAGCAGAGATTGAAGGTGATCGCGGAGACCCAAGATGGCTTTCGCCTCGCGGAGGAGGATTTGAAACTGCGCGGTCCCGGCGATTTCTTTGGCACACGCCAGAGCGGGTTGCCAGAGTTGAGAATGGCAGGTCTGGGAGATACCCAAATACTGGAAGAGGCGCGAAGTGTAGCGGCAGCGATATTCCAGCAAGATCCCGAACTCAATGCCCCCGAACATGCCCTGTTAGCCCAAAAGGTGGAGCATTTTTGGCAGGGTGAGGGCGATTTATCTTAACAGGATAAGACTCAGAATAAATTTACCGCCGAGCACGCGGAGAACGCCGAGGCTGGGAAATAGTTTTCTATTGTACGGCGATAATGAACTTTAATGAACGTTTATGAGTGCATATAACCGTGAAAATATATTCTTCTTTCTTTTCTCCGCGTCCTCTGCGCTCTCTGCGGTGAATTATAGTATAGTTTTGGGTAAATCCTAACAGGAGTGAGCAATATGCCTATCGCGTTATATCCCGGCAGTTTTGATCCCATCACTAACGGACACATAGATATCGCCCAACGCGCGGCGGCGTTGTTCGATAAGCTGATCGTCGCGGTTTATTCGCGCCCGATGAAAAACCTGATGTTTTCGGCGCGAGAACGCCTAGAGATGGTACGCACCGCGTTAGAGGATTTTCCCAGCATCGAGGTCAAGTTTTATAATACGTTGACGGTAGATTTTGCTCAAAAACAGGGCGCGCAGGTTATCGTACGCGGATTGCGAGCTATCTCCGATTTCGAAATGGAGTTTCAGATGGCGTTGACTAATCGCCAACTCGCGCCCGATATCGACATGATCTGCCTGATGACTAGCCAAGAGCACGCGTTTCTGAGTTCGAGTGTGGTCAAGGAGATCGCGTGGCTGAACGGGGATATAACCGCGATGGTTCCCGCGCATGTCGCTCAAGCGCTCAGCGAAAAAGTAAAACAAAAAACCTGGCAGCCCAGCGTGGTGATAACCCAAGGAGGTGATTAAAAATAGACATCTTATATTTAGTAGACCGCTTGGAAACTCTGGTCACAAAGGGCTGGCGCGTGCCACTCACCACCAACGTTCTCATCCAAGAGGAAGAATTTCTTGATATTATCGATCAATTGCGCGTTTCTATCCCCGAAGAGGTGCGCCAGGCGAAAAAAGTCGTTCAAGACAGGGATCAGCTCATCGCGCAGGGTAGGGAAGAAGCCGAAGAGATCGTCAGCGACGCGCATAAGCGGGCGACGGAGATGCTTGAGGAACATAAACTAGTCAAAGCTGCGGAGGAACGCGCGGCGCAACTGCACAAACAAGCAGATGAGCAAACCGCGCAGATACTCGCTCGCGCCACGAGCGAATCGGACAGCATAAAGATTGACGCCGATAACTACGTTTTGGATGTGCTGGAACAGTTGGAGTCGCGATTGGGAGGAATGCTTTCCACGACGCAAAATGGTATTCGCACCGTGCGCGCCAGAATGGAAGATTACAGCGAAGAAGAACCATCCACCTCGCGATAACGCTTGCCTTTAGAATAGATTTATGCTATAATCCATAGTTCGTTTGTGTTTTTCAGATTACAAGAACGAGCTAAAAAAGGCGTAAATTTTATGGCGTTTGAACGAAATGATGGCAACGCGTTGACCTTCAACGTCGCGCAGTTGCTAAAAGATCGAGTCGGAGCAGAAAGACGATACGAAGTCTACATACAGGGACAACCTTTTCTCGAAGACTTGTCGTTGAGAAAACCTCTGGAAGGTTATGTTCGGCTCATTCATACCGCGGACGGAGTATTAGTCATTAGCAAGCTCCACACCGCGGTCGAACTCACTTGCGATCGCTGTTTGGGAGCTTTTGTAACCCCCTTAGATTTCCAATTAGAGGAGGAATTTCTAAGCAAACTGGATATCCGCAGTGATACGGTGCGCCCTATTGAAGAGTTGGATAACTACGAGGAAGATCTGCTAATCGATGAATATCACACCCTCGACCTGCGCGAAATATTTCGGCAGCACCTGTTGCTGGCATTGCCTATTCATCCCATTTGTAAAGTGAAGTGCGCGGGGTTATGTTCGCGATGTGGCAAGAATTTGAACGGGGGGCCTTGCGATTGTGAACCGGAGCTTGACCCGCGTTGGGCAATCCTCAGCACTTGGGCTGATGTATCTGAACAAATGCTGGAACATCATGAATAAAATAGAACTACTTAATCATTGTTTAGAAAGGAGCTAACAACATGTCCCCTCTACCAAAAAGAAAAATCTCTAAAGGTAGGCGCGATCGTCGCCGGAGCCATCTGGCTCTAACGCGGCCGCAACTGACAACTTGTCCGCAATGTCACGCCCCCAAACGTCCCCATCATGTATGTCTTGAGTGCGGCAATTATCGAGGCGTTCAAGTTATAGAAGTTAAAGATAGAAGCAAAAAATAGCAGATGTGCTTGTTTTATGCTTAATCGAGTACTCGCCCCGTCGTCGTGGCAAAACCGCGACGCGGGGCAATTTCTTATCGCTGAAAGCTACTGAAAGGATAACCATGATTACTACCCCATTTTGTGAATTAGTAGGTATTGAACATCCCATCGTGCAAGGCGGCATGGCGTGGGTCGCCACCGCGGAACTCTCTGCCGCGGTCTCCGAAGCGGGCGGATTGGGGATCCTCGGCGGCGGCAACGCGCCACCGGATTACGTGCGCGCCCAAGTCCGTAAGACCAAAGAGCTTACCTCCAAACCATTTGGTGTGAACATCCCGTTGTTCTCCCCTTACGTTGACGAGATAGTACAAATCTGTGTTGATGAGCAGGTGAATGTCGTCTCGACCGGCGCGGGTAATCCCGGGCCGATCATCCCCCCGCTCAAAGACGCGGGGATACTCATCATGCCCGTCGTCGCCTCCGTCGCGCTGGCGAAACGCCTGCAACGAATGGGCGCGGATGTCATCGTCGCGGAGGGTGAAGAATCGGGCGGACATATCGGGGACATCTCCACGCTGCCGCTGGTGCCGCAAGTGGTAGACGCGGTGAGTGTGCCGGTCGTCGCGGCGGGTGGTATCGCGGATGGGCGCGGTCTGGTCGCCGCGCTGGCGCTGGGGGCGCAGGCTGTCCAATTGGGCACGCGCTTCATCTGCGCTACCGAATGTACCGCGCACCCCAACTACAAAAAGAAGATCATACGCGCCAAAGATCGTTCCACGACCACTTCCGGGCACAGTCTCGGCCACCCGGTACGCGCCATCAAAAACCCGATGACTTTGGAGTTTCAGGAAAAGGAAAAAGCCGAAATCAGCGAAGAGGAATTGATCGAGTTCGGCACGGGGCGGCTGCGCCTCGCGGCTGAGGAGGGTGATGAGACGAAAGGTTCATTCATGGCAGGACAAATTTCCGGCATGATTAAAGAGGTAGAACCCGCGGAGACAATCATCACGCGCATAATCGCGCAAGCCGAACAGTTATTGAC